>NZ_JBEXTX010000160.1:0-12989 GCF_040614175.1 Amycolatopsis sp. NPDC006131 | reverse complement strand
GCCCACCACCCATATCTACACCCCGTATAAAACACTCTTCCCATACCCGACGCTCTTCCGATCTTGTCGCGTTTCCGGCACGGGGCGGCCGCGGTGCCGCGGCCGCCCGTCGGTCCGGGGTCGGGAGGTCAGGCCGCCCGCCGACGGCGGAGCAGCCACACCGCGGACCCGCCGAGGGCCAGCGCGGCGTCGACGCCCCCGGCGATCATCGGGACGTTCACCGTCACGATCGCGGCCGAGGTGTTGTTGGCCGTGTCCGGATCGGTCTCGTTCCCGCTGACCCGGGCCGTGTTGGTCACCGTCACCGCGTCGGTGCCCGCGGGCACGTCGGCCGCGGTCGCGGTCACCAGGTAGGTCCGGCTCTCCCCCGCGGCGAGCGGTCCACCCGTGCAGGTGACCACACCCCCGGCGAGCGAACAGTCCTCCGGAATCTGCACGTCGACCAGACCGGCCGGGACCGGGTCGGTCATGGTGTGCCCGGTCGAGTTCCCCGGGCCGTGGTTGGTGACAACGACCGCGTAGCTGATGCGCTCACCCTGCTGCACCTGATCCACCGACGGCTCGGTGCTCTTGGTCACGCCCAGGTCCGCACACGTCGACGTGTCGTAGGTGTAGGTGGCGGAGAAGTCGCTGATCTCCCACGCCTTGGACCCGCCGTGGTAGGTCTCCAGGATCATCCAGTACTTGACGTTCCCGGCCGCGAGGTCCGCCGCCGGGACCTCGACGGTGGTCTCCAGGGTCTGGGTGCCGCCGCACGGCATGCCGGCTGTGGTGTTCGTGCCCGGGGCCGTGTCGAAGTCGGTGCCCAGCTTGGCGAACCCGTTCTGCCCGACCCCCGCGGTCGGGCCGAGGAGGTGCACCGTCGACCGCACGGTGACGGTCGCCGTGCCGTCGTCGCAGCCGGGCCGGGGAGCCTGGAGCTTCGCGGCGATCGTGTTGTAGGTCTGGCCGTCCTGGTACGGCTGCGACACCGGGCCCACGCGGGGGCGCCCGCCGCGGCGGCGGGCATCGCCCCGCCCAGCAGCGCGGCGGAGATCACCCCGCCGGTCAGGGCCATGGCCCAACTTCTTCGTGCCTCCTGTCGAGTTTCGAAACTGCACCAGGAGGACCGTCCGCAATGAGGCGACCTGTCGCGTTTGTCGCCGCCCTACTCCATTTGAAGGGGGCAGCCGCTCAGCAGGCGAACCGGCGGGCGATCTCGGCGACGATGCGTTCGGAGGCGCGGCCGTCGCCGAACGGGGACTCCGCACGGGCGAGCTGGGCGTGCAGGCCGGGCAGGTCGTCGAGCCACTTGCCCGCGGTCTTGCTGATCAGTGGTCCCGGCGAGACGAGCACCGCGAAATCGCGCATCGCCTCCGGCCGCTCGGTGGAGCGGCGCACCACGATCAAGGGTCGCTTGAGGACAGTGCATTCCTCCTGCAGGCCACCGGAATCCGACACCAGGAGCGCGGCGTGGGCGGCCAGCCCGAGGAACTCCGACGGGCCCAGCGGTCCGGTGACGGCGAGCCCGTCGAGGAGGTGCGCCAGCCCGTGCTGTTCCACCGCCCGCAGAGTACGGGGGTGCAGGGGCAGCACGACTCGGCACGGGATGCGGCTCAGCTCGGCAAGGATGGTGGCCAGCGCGGCGGGGTCGTCGGTGTTCTCCGGCCGGTGGATGGTGGCGAGGACGTACCGGTCGGCGACCAGCCCCCGTTCGGCCAGGAGCCGCTCGCGCCGCGCGGGATGGGGCAGCTGCGAGAGGACGGCTTCGACGACGGTGTTGCCGGTGCGGATCACCGAGCTGCCGGAGATTCCCTCCCTGGCCAGGTTGCCGACGTTGTCGCCGGTGGCCGCGCAGAGCAGATCGGACACGTGGTCGGTGACGATCCGGTTGTGCTCCTCGGGCATGGTCCGGTCGAAGCTGCGCAACCCGGCTTCCACGTGCACCACGGGGATCGACCGGGCGTTGCCGGCCAGAGCTCCGGCGACGGTGGCGTTGGTGTCCCCCTGCACGACGACCGCGGCCGGGGTGGCGTCGGCGAACAGGAGGTCGAGCGCCTCCAGCGCCGCGGCGATCTGCCCCGCCCTGGTGGCTCCGCCGACCGCGAACCGGACGTCCGGCAGCGGCAACCCGAGCTCGGTGAAGAACACGTCGGACATGGCTTCGTCGTAGTGCTGTCCGGTGTGGACGATCCGCGCTTTCGGGCCGAGGTGACGGATGATTCCCGCCAGCTTGACGATCTCGGGCCGGGTGCCGAGCACCACCGCCACCCCGCCGTTGGGGAGGGCCGCGATCTCCGTGCTGACTCTGTCCGTTGTGGTCACTGCGGTTTCCTTCCGCCGGGAATCTGTCGCGTTCACCCGGAAGACCTCTCCCGGTGCCCGAACTTCACGGCAGGAGCGGAATTTTCCGGTGATCTCCCCCACCGCGAGGAGGAAACACCGCGGCGCCGGAGGTTCTGCCCTCCGGCGCCGCGGTCCCCCTCATCCAGTGGTGGTGGTCGTTGTCGTGCTGGACCGTGTCGTCCTGCTGGGACTCGAACTCGACGACGGTCCCGACGAGGAGGTCGGCGACGGCGTGGAGCTGGTGGTGCTGGAGCCGGAGCTGGACGTGGTCGGACTGCTGGGTGTCGTGCTCGTGCTGGGTGTGGTGCTCGTGGCCGGTGCCGTCGTGCTCGGCGCGGGCGCCTCGGTCACCGGCGGAGGAGGCGGCGGGGTGGTCGCCGGAGGCGGCGCGGGCAAGACGACCGGCACCGCGATGGCCGCCACCGTGCCGCGCGCATACGCGTCGGCGAGGGCGAGCACGAGGTCCACGTAGGCGTCGGAGTGGTTGTACCGGAACACCGCCGCCCGCAACTGCGCCGGATCGGCGAGGTTCCCGCCGCCCGCGCACAGGTACCGCCCGGCCGCCAGCGCCGCGTCGAAGATGTTGTCCGGATCAGCCTTGCGGTCACCGTTGCCGTCCGCGGCGTAGGCCCGCCACGTCGACGGGATGAACTGCATCGGCCCGACCGCGCGGTCCAGCACGGGGTCGCCGTCGAGGGTGCCGCGATCGGTGTCCGGAATGGACGCGGTGCCGCCCGTGCCGTCCAGTGCCAGACCACGGATCCGCGGCAGCACCGAGCCGTCCTCGTACACCTGGGAGCCGCCGTGGCGGCCGTGGTTGGACTCCGCGCGCCCGATCGCGGCGAGCACCGTCCAGCTGAGACCGCACCCGGCGCCCGCGTCCGCGGCCCGGCGGTAGGCGGCCAGCGCGGCGGCGGGAATCCCGGCCCCGAGCGAAACCGGCGACGCCTTGACCCGCGGACCGGGAAGCGGCAGCGAGGTCGGCGGCGGCAACGACGGCGGCGCGGCCAGGCGTGGCTGCTGGGCAAGAACCTCGTGCGGCCGCCCGACGTCGCCGATCCGGGGCGGTTCGCGCAGGGCCAACGCCTGCGGCACGGTCGTCCCGGTGCCGGAACCGTCCACCGGCAGGGCCGTCACGCCCACCAGGGCCAGCCCGGCGCCCAGCAGCCCGGCGGCGCGGGTCACGTGTTTCATTCCGATGCTCGCCCCTCGTGCGTCCGCTTGCCGCGGTGCCCCGCGGCATCCCCCGGCAGCGGTGCTCCCGCTCCGGCTTTCGATGAGAGGACCGGACCACCCGCCGCGGCATAACGCGCACCACCTCCAATCGGGTGAGTCCGGCCGATCGCGGGCCGCTCGAGGCGACCGCGAGCCGTGGGAGCTGCGGCGCCGAGCACAGCAAGCACCAGGTCAACGCACCCGCACGCCGGTGCGTCCGCGGAACGGGGCCGCCCACGGCACGCCCACCCTGGCGGTCATAGTGGAATTTCCGCGGCGACGACGGTGCCGCCCCCGACCGGGGACTCCAGCCGGAACCTCCCGTCGAGCGTGGTCACCCGATCCGCGAGACCGACAAGCCCCGTGCCGGTGCCGCACACGGCGGCGCCGCCAACGCCATCGTCGGTGACCTCGACGAACAGGGTCCCGTCCCGGACCCCGAGCTGGATCGCGACGCGTGTCGCCGCCGCGTGCTTGATCGCGTTGGCGAGAGCTTCGGACACGAAGAAGTACACGTTGGCCTCGACACTCTCTGCCAGCCGCGACGGTGTCGAGCAGCGCACCGACACCGGCAGGGGACTGCGCGCGGCGAGCGCGTGCAGGGCCGCGCACAGGCCCCGGGAGGTGAGGATCATCGGATGAATCCCGGCCGCCGCAGCGCGGATGTCCTCGACGGCTGCCACGGCCTCCGCCACGGCCTCGTCCGCCAGCCCGGCCAGCGCCTCGGGCAACGCATCCTTGAGCAGCTGCAGGTGAATGAGCAACGCGACGAGGCGTTGTTGCACGCCGTCGTGAAGATCCCGCGCGGTCCGGCGGCGGATCGCGACGGTCTCCTCCACGATCCGCCGTTGCGCCGCCCGTGACTCCTCGGCACGGATCCGCGCGGTTTCGTGCTCGCGTGAGGCGAGTTCGGCGATCCGGTACTCGGTCATGTCCGTGAACGCGGTCACCACGCCACGGCCGTGTTCGAGCTCCAGCGGTGCCGACCACCACGCGACCGGGAACATCGAACCGTCACGGCGGACCAGCCAGTCGCGATCGGACTGTGTCGGGGCGCCGGTAGCACGCGGCGCGAGCATCGTGCACTCGTCAGCGGGATAGGGTTTCCCGTCCACCCGCTTGTAGTGCATCGTGTGATGGCTTGACTTCCCCCTGAGCTGCGCGAGATCGTCGTAGCCGACCGCACGGACAGCCGCCGGATTGGCGTAGAGGATCCGGCCGGCCTCGTCACACACCCAGACCGGCTGCGGCACGCACTCGAGGATCGAGGCGAGCAACTGTTCGGTGGAAGCCGTCACGCACCCCAGTCTGCGTCCGCTTCGCGGTGGGGTGCGATGGGTCATTCGACCTGTTCACTCAGCGAATGCGGTTCCCAACGGCAGCTCTCCTGCCCGCGCGTCCCCGCCCCGGGCGGGGACCACCTCCACGATCTGGTGCTTCATCAGGGGTTGCCCGCTGGCGACCGAGAAGTCGCCGAGCGCGCAGAGCACGTTGAGCTCCGGCATGTACCCGCTCACGTTGCCACGCGGGAGGTCGTAGGGCACCGCCCGGTACCCGAAGACCGAGCGGGTGCTGCCGTCCCGGGCGAAGCTCGTGATGTCGACCAGGTCGAACTTGGCCAGGCCGCGCTCGGCCATGTCCTCCGGGTTCATGAAGAGCAGCGTCCGCAGGTTGCGCACCCCGCGGTACCGGTCGTTGTCCGAATAGATCGTCGTGTTCCACTGGTCGTGGGAACGCATCGTGGACAACATCAGCCGGCCCGGCGGCAACACGACATCGGGCAGCGGCGCCGCACCGAACTCGGCCCGCCCGCTCCCCGTCAGGAACACCCGCTCCCGCGCGGGTTGCCGGATGCGGAAGCCCAAGGGCATCCGGACCCGGCGGTTGAAGTCCTCGAAGCCCGGCAGGACCTTCGCCATCGTGTCGCGGATCCGGTCGTAGTCCTCGACGTAGCGCTCCCACGGTGTCGCCGAATCCGGCAGGGTCGCTCTCGCCATCCCGGCCAGGATCGCGCATTCCGAGCGGAGCTCCGGGGAGGGCGGCCGGCGTGTGCCGTACGAGAGGTGGACCATGCTCATCGAGTCTTCGACGGTGACGCCCTGCTCGCCGCAGCGCTGCACATCCCGCTCGGTCCTTCCCAGGCACGGCAGGATCAGCGCTCGTTTGCCGTGCGCGAGGTGACTGCGGTTGAGTTTCGTGCTGACCTGGACGGTCAGGTCGGTGTTGCGCAGAGCGGCGATCGTGGTGGCGGTGTCGGGCGCGGCCAGCGCGAAGTTCCCGCCCAGCGCGACGAAGACCTTCACCCTGCCCTCCAGCATGGCCTGGACGGTGCCCACCGTGTCCAGCCCGTGCTCGCGCGGCGCCTGGATGCCGCACACCTCGTCCAGGCGGGCCAGCAGCTCCTCGTCCGGCCGGTGATCGATTCCGCACGTCCGGTTTCCCTGCACATTGCTGTGTCCCCGCACGGGCGAAACCCCCGCGCCCTCGCGACCCAGGTTGCCCCGGAGCAGCAACAGGTTGACTATCTCACGCACCGTGTCGCAGCCGTGCTCTTGCTGGGTGAGGCCGAGGCACCAGGCGACGATCGTGCGGTGGGCGGTGAGGTAGCGCTCCGCGAGGTCGCGGATCTCCCGCTCCGGCACCCCCGACTGGTGGACCAGCTCGGACCATTCCTGCGCCCGTACCGTCTCCCGGTAAGCGTCGAAGCCATGGGTGTATCGCTCGATGAACTGCTCGTCGATCGCCGAGGGATCGGTATCGGCACGCTCCAGCACGGCTTTGGCGACACCCCGCAGGAGGGCCAGGTCTCCGCCGATCCGCGGCTGCACCGTCATCGTGGCGGTCTCGGTGGTCCGGAACGTGCCCATGGCCAGGAACTCGTGCGGCACGATGGTGCGCCGCGACGCCGCTTCCACCATGGGGTTGACGTGGACGATCTGCGCGCCGCGGCGATGGGCCTCGGCCAGCGAGGTCAACATCCTGGGCGCGTTGGAGGCGGCGTTGACGCCCATCACGATCAGCAGATCCGCCACGTCCCAGTCGGTGATGTCGCACGTGCCCTTGCCGGTGCCGAGCGCTGCGGTCAGGGCGCGCCCGGAAGCCTCGTGGCACATGTTCGAGCAATCCGGCAGGTTGTTCGTCCCGAACTCGCGCACCCAGAGCTGGTACAGGAAAGTGGCCTCGTTCGACAACCGGCCCGACGTGTAGAACGACGCCTCGTGGGGGCTGTCCAGCCCGCGCAGTGCGGTTCCGACGAGTGTGAAGGCGTCGCTCCAGGAGATCGGGACGTACCGATCGGTTTCGGAGTCGTAGCTGAGCGGCTCTGTCAGCCGGCCCTGGTCCTCCAGTGCGAAATCCGTCCATCCGGCCAGTTCCGTGACGGTGTGCTCCGCGAAGAACGACCGGTCGACCCGCTTGCGGGTCATCTCCCACGTGACGTGCTTGATGCCGTTCTCGCAGATGTCCAAGTGCAGGCCGTTGCGGTCGTCGGGCCAGGCGCAGCCCGGACAGTCGAACCCGCCGTTCTCGTGGTTCATCCGGAGAATCGCGCGAGGAGCGCGCAGGAACTCGCGCGAGCGGACCGCGTTCCTGGCGACACTGCGAGCGGCGCCCCAGCCGGCAGTGGGGGCACGGTCATCCGTCTGCGAGAACCCGCCGCCACGGTTCGGTCCGCGTCCGCGCGCCGGTGTTCCCGGCGCCCCGCGGCCCAGTTCGTCCGCGGGAACGGCATCCGGTTCTGGCGTCATCGTCTCGTCTCCTCCGGCCCGGCCGTGGTGGGATCGGCACTTCCTCGATCATCGAGGCCGGCGGGCCCGGGCACCATCGCGCGCACCCGACATCGGGCCGTGGGGTTTTCCCGACGCACGGCGGGGCCGGCCCGCTGACGAACGTCGAGCCCGCTCGCTGGAGAACCGCACGGAAGACGCCGGAAGATGGGTTGCCCACCTGAGGCGCAGCCTCCCGAGACCAACCGGTGAAGTCATGTGCGAACAGAATCAGAACGTACTGCTCTTCGCGTTTCACGATGCCCGCCGCGCTGCCGACGTGCTGGCGGCCGCGCACCGGCTCCCCGGCCTGCGTGAGGTCGCCGTCGTCGCCTGCACCCGGGCCGGGCAGCTTCGCATCGAACCGCACTGCCCGGACACCGGCCGCAGCGCCGTCCTTGCCCGGGTGCTGGACGCGCTCGCCGCGGCACTCGCCGCGCTGCACGGCGCGGCTGAGCCGCGGACGTTTCCCAGCACAGCGCGGGGAATCGCGGCGTTCGCCGAGCTGGTCCGCCCCGGCTGCCCGGTCCTGCTCGTCGCCGCGTGCGACGAGCTTCGGACGGAGATGGCGAGGATCGCCGAACGGTTCCAGGCCGCCCTCTACCACCTCCCGGCCGGCGCTGCCTGATCTGCTCACGCGCGGCGGCGGGTCACCAGACGAGCAGGGAACTCGATCCGGTCGCCACCACCTTCGCGGACCGGTCCCGGATCTCCGCGTCGGCGAAGATCACCCGGCTGCCCGCCTTGGTGACGACCCCGGTCGCCGTGAGGGGGCCGGTGTCGAGAGTGATCGGCCGCAGGTACTTGACCGTGATCTCGATGGAGGTGTAGCGCTGCCCGGCTTTCAAGGTGGTGTGGGCGGCGCAGCCGGCGACGGTGTCCAGCAGGGTGCACGCGAGCCCGCCGTGCACCACCCCGAGCGGGTTGTAGTGCTCGGCGCCGGGGGTGCAGGTGAAGACCACGCGTCCGTGGTCGACCTCGACCGGTGTGAAGTTCATGGTGTGCGCGATCGGCGGCGCGGGCAGCTCACCGTCGCGGAGCGCGCGCATCGCGTCGATCCCGTCGAGCTCGGCGATACCCGCGACGACTTCGGCGGGATCGGTCCAGGTGAGGACGCGGCTGGTTCGGTTGTCGTTCACGTTCTCTGCTTTCACGTCGAGGGTGCCGGTGCCCGGCTATGTGGTGAAGACCAGGGCGGTGTTGTGGCCACCGAACCCGAAGGAGTTGCTCAGGGCCGCGCCGAACGCGCCGGGCCTGGGCCGCTCGCGCGTGATGTCGAGGCCGAGCCCGGGTTCGGCGTCGGCCAGCGTCGGGGTCGGCGGCGCGGTCTGGTGGGCGATGGCCAGCACGGTGGCCACCGCTTCGAACGAGCCGGCGCCGCCGAGCAGGTGTCCCGTCATCGACTTCACCGCGGAAACGACGGGCGCGTGTCCGCCGAACACGGTCCGGATCGCGCGTGCCTCGACGATGTCGCCCGCCGGTGTCGAGGTGGCGTGGGCGTTGACGTGGCCGACGTCCTCCGGGGACAGCCCGGCGTCCCGGATGGCCGTCCGCATGGCACGGATCTGCCCGTCCCCCTGCGGCTCCGGAGCGACCATGTCGTGCGCGTCGGAGGTGATGGCGGCGCCGGCGAGGGTGGCGTGCGGAACACGACCGCGGGCACGGGCGTGTTCCTCGCTCTCGATCACGAGCACGGCCGCGCCCTCCCCCAGGACGAACCCGTCCCGGGCCCGGTCGAACGGGCTCGAGGCGAGGCGCGGTTCGTCGTTCCGGGTGGACATCGCGCGGGCTTGCGCGAAGCCGGCCATCGTCAGCTCGTTGACGCAAGCCTCGGTGCTCCCGGCGATCACGACGTCCGCACGGCCGAGCCGGATCAGGTCCAGGGCGTGGGCGACGGCCTCACCACCGGTGGCGCACGCACTCGCCGGCGTGATGGCGCCCGCTCGCGCGTCGAGATCGATGCTGACGGCCGCGGCGGCGCCGTTGGGCATCATCATCGGGACCATGCGCGGGCTCAGCCGGCGCGGGCCGTGGTCCCGCAGGGCGTTGTGGTTGTCGAGCAGGGTGTTCACCCCGCCGATCCCCGTACCCATGACGACAGCGACACGCTCGGGATCGACGGACGACGCCGACAGCTTCGCGTCCTCCCACGCCTCCCGCGCGGCCACCAGGGCCGCCTGCTCCGCGCGGTCGAGGCGGCGCGCGGCGACGCGATCCATCTTGGCCGCGGGGTCGACGGCCATGCGGGCGGCGATCCGGGTCGGCAGCGCTGCGGCCCAGTCGTCGTCGAGAAGCGCGATGCCGGAACGTCCGGCCAGAAGCGCGTCCCAGCTGTCCGCGGCGGTCCCGCCCACCGGGCTGATGGCGCCGACTCCGGTGACAACCGCTGCCCTCACGACCGGGCCGCCTTCCGCCGAGCCTCGGCGCCGAAACGCCTCCCCCACACGTCCATCGCCTGCAGGACCGGCACGAGGGCTTCGGCCGCTTCGGTCGGCAGGTACCGCTCACGCACGCGCGACCCGGGTTCGCGGTAGCTCTCCCGCCGGAGGATGAGCCGTTGCACCAGCGTTTGCAGGCGGTCGCTCAGCACGTCGTGGCTCAACCCGAGCGCCTCCCGGATCTCGGAGAACTTCGTGTTGCCGTTGAGCACCTCCCGGACGATGAGAAGCGACCACTTCTCTCCGATCTGGGCGATGCAGGCGTCCGCACCTCGGTAGAGGTCCGGGGCGGGCCCGGCAGGCTCACCGCCGGCTGGGGTAGCGCGAGAAGTCATGGCGCAACTATAGTCCATCTGAATCCTGGATCCGGATTCAGGACTGAACCGGGTTCGACGCACCCGCAACCACCCGGAGGTACAGGAGATGAGCGCTTCCGGTGCTGACACGCCGTCCGGCCTCATCGGCCGCGACGCGCTCCTGAACGGTCTCCGCGACTTCGTCCGGCGCAGCGCCCAGGATGGCGAGGCACGGGCGATCGTGGGCGAGGCGGGCATCGGGAAGACCGCGCTCCTCAAGACCGCCTGCGCGTACGCCGAGGAAGCCGGGATGCGGACACTCCGGGTGACCGGCGCCGAGTTCGAAGCGGAGATCGGCTACGCGGGGCTCCACGCACTGCTCCTGCCGCTCCGGGATGTGGCGGACGATTGTGCGCCTCCGCTGCGGGAAGCGCTGCGGGTGGCGCTCGGGCGGCAAGAGGGACCCGCTCCGCGACAGCTGATGGTGTTCAACGCGGTCTTCGAACTGGTCTCCCTGGCCGCCCGGACCAGGCCGGTCCTGTTGTGCGTCGACGACCTCCAGTGGCTCGACCAGGCCACCATCACCGCCATCGGTTTCCTCGCCCGGCGAGTACGGGGCACGTCCGTCGGCGTGCTTGCCGCGTCCAGGTCGGCCCACGTCTTGGCACGCAGTGGCATCCCCGTGGTGCACATCGGGCGGTTGTCGCCGGACCACGCGCGAGAACTGCTTTCTCGTCGTCGTCCGCCCCTTCCGCCGCGGCTGGAGCAACGGGTGCTGTCGGAGGCCGACGGCAACCCGCTCGCACTCCTGGAGCTCGCCCGGTCGGTCTCCGACCTGGCGGATCCCCTGGGCCACCTGCCCGCGGTGCTGCCACTGACGACCAAGTTGGAACGCGCCTTCGCCGTCCGGACCGCCACGCTCCCCGAGCAGGCACGGCAAGCGCTGCTCCGAGTCGCGGTGGACGGCCGCGCGGATCTCCGGCACCTCCTGCACGACGGGTTGACAGTCGATGACCTCGCACCCGCGGAGGCGGCGGACCTCATCGCCGTGGATCGAAGAGCCATGACGGTGGCGTTCAGCCATCCCCTCATCCGGTCCGCGGTCGTCGGGTCCGCCGCGCCGGCGGATCTGCGGCGCGCGCACGCGGCGATCGCGGACCGGCTGGACGACGATCCGGCACGACAGGCGTGGCACCTGTCCGAGGCGACGATCACCCCGGATGAGGACGTCGCCGCGCGCCTCGAAGCGGCAGCACACGCCTTTCTCGCCCGAGGCGACGCGCCGATGGCCGTCACGCTGCTCATCCGCGCCGCGCGGTTGAGCCCGCTCGGTTCGTCCGCGGCCCGACGGCTCGCCGAGGCGGCATCGCTCGCCGCGCAGGTCACCGGTGACCTGGACGATGCCGCCCGCCTCCTCGACGAGGCACGGCGTCTGAACCCGCGGGTGACGAACTCGCTTCACGCGGCCGCCGCGGCCGCCTACATCACGGTCAACCGTGAGGGCGACGTGGACACCGCGTTCCGGCTCCTCCTCGGGGCGATCGAGTCGGCTTCCTCCGACGCTCCCGGTGAGGAACACGGTGAAGCGCTGACGACTCTGCTTTACCTGAGCTGGTGGGCCGGGCGGGAGGATTACTGGACCTCGTTCCACCGGGCACTCGCGCGGCTCGGGGACCGCGTTCCGCCTCTGCTCCGGATGCTGAGCCTGGCATTCGCCGACCCCGTCCGCCACGGTCCGGCGATCCGGTCCCAGGTGGCGCAGCTCGTCGAACGCAACATCGACGAATACGAGCCCACGCAGATCGTCCGGGTGATGACCTCGGCCATCTACCTCGACATGCTGACCGGGTGCCGGGGAGTGGCGTGGCGGCTGGTCGAAGGCGGCCGTCAGGGCAACGCGGTGCGATCGAGTCTGGGCGCCCTGATGCTTCTCTGCCTCGACGACTTCGCCTCCGGCCGGTGGGACGAAGCCGAGCGACTGGCCGACGAAGGCATCGACCGGTGCCGCGCCCACGGCTACGACTTCCTCGCGTGGTACTTCCTCTACAACAAGGCATTGCTGGCCGCCGTCCGGGGCGAGCCCGCCACCACGCACGAGTGGACTACCGAGCTCAGCCGTCTGGCCGCCTCCCGCAAGGCCGCCACTCCCGCGCAGTACGGCGCACACCCCCGGACGCTGGCTGCCATCGGGGCGGGCGACTGGGAGTCCGCGTTCCGCCATGCGAGCACGCTGAGTGCCGCCGGAACCTTCGCGCCGCACCGGCCGATCGCGATGTGGGTGGCGTTCGACCTCGTCGAGTCCGCCCTCCGGACAGGACGCGAGGACGCGGCCCGCGCCCACGTCGCAGCGATGGTCGCGAACGACATCGGCGCCGTGTCGCCGCGCATGGCGGTCATCGCCCTCGGTGCGCGGGCGTTGGTCGGCGAGGGCGCCGACGGCGAACAGCTCTTCGAGGAAGCCCTCGCTGTCGACGATGCCGGCAGATTCCCCTTCGACCTCGCCCGTGTCCAGCTCGCCTACGGGGAGCGGCTGCGCCGGAACCTGCGGTTCGTGCGAGCGAGAGAAGTCCTGCACTTCGCCCTCGAGACTTTCGAACGCCTCGGCGCCGAACCGTGGGCGGTGCGGACGAGACAGGAGCTGCGGGCTGCCCGCGACCCGGAGACGAAAGTGCCCGTCACCGCGCCGGAGAAGGCACTGACCGCGCAGGAAAGAGCGATCGCCGAACTCGCCGCCGCCGGCTTCAGCAACAAGGAGATCGCGCGGCGGCTGTACCTCTCCCCCCGCACCGTGGGTGGCCACCTTTACCGCACCTTCCCCAAGCTCGGGATCTCGACGCGCGCCGCTCTGCGAGATGCGCTGATGGGCGCGTTGCTGGTGTTCCTCGCGGTGCAGGGGCTCATCGGGGTCGGCGCGCTGGAACGCACGCTGGCGCACCACTTCTTCGGCCCCA
>NZ_JBEXTX010000159.1:0-13118 GCF_040614175.1 Amycolatopsis sp. NPDC006131 | reverse complement strand
TCGCGTTTTGACCGGTTTGACCGGCCACGATTCACGCCACGATCCACTCGCAGTGGTCGCCGTCGAGCTGCGGGAAGGCGGCGCGCACCTCGGGTCGGCCCAGCTGTGGTACTGCGTCGGCACCACCGACACCACCTGGACGTCCACTCCGGACTCGTCCATCAGGGACAGCCGGGTGGCCACGTCGGTGAGCCGGGGCCGCCGCCGCGCCGCCTGGTCCGCGCTGACCGCGGCGGACGCGGTGCCCGCGCGGCGCAGCTCCAGCTCGTTGTGGTCGCGGTAGCCGGGCCGTCCGGCGGCCAGTGCCTCGACGTCGTCCAGCCAGACGTGCGCGTGCACGTCCACAGTGGGCGGTCGGCTGTTCATCGGTGAGCCTCCAGGGAAGAGCGGGGACCCTGCCGATTCTTCGGCCGCGGGCATTCCGAAGGAAGCCAATACTTCCGATGCCGGTTATGGACGGACTCTATGCGTCCGGCCGCAGTCCGGTCAGGCAGCGCCGCATCCAGGCGTGGCCGGGATCGTCGTCGTGGATCGGGTGCCACCAGAACGCCTCGACGAGCGGGATCGCGTCGAACGGGCACTCCAGGATCCGCAGTCCGGGCACGTCCGCGACCAGCGCGGCGACTCGTTCCTGCAGCAGCGCGATCGCGTCGCACGCGCGGACGAGCTGTGGCATGGCCAGGAACGACTCGGCCGTGGCGCACACCCGGGGCACCACGCCGAGCATCTCCATCTGCCGCCAGGCGGGCGCCCGGCCCAGCGGGTCGCCGAACGTCGCCACCCAGGGCAGCTCCCGCAGGTGGTCCATCGTCAGCCGGTCGCCGATCCGCGTGTTGGCCGCGGACGCCACGCACACCCAGCGGTCGGTGTAGAGGTCGATGTTGCGGGGCAGGTCGAGGTAGCCGTGCGGCATCAGCACGCCGTCGACCGTGCGGTAGAACTCGTCCTTGCGGCTGATGGATTCCGGGGTGACCGGCACGAACCGGATGCGCGCGCCGGGCGCCTCCCGCGCGACGCGCGCCACCAGGAGCCCGCCGACGACGCTGATGCCGTTGTCGGAGGACACGATGGTGAACTCGCGGCTCGTCTCGCCCGGGTCGAACTCGGCCTCGGCGCTGAACACGCGCTCGACGGCGGCCACGGCCACCCCGGTCAGCGGGCGCAGCTGCTCGGCGAACCGGGTGAGCACGTAGTGGTTGCCGGACCGCGTCAGCAGGTCGTCGCCGAAGTGCCGGCGCAGCCGGGCGAGCGCGCTGGACAGGGTGGGCTGGCTGCGGCCGAGGCGGATCGCCGCGCCGGTGACGCTGCGCTCGGCGAGCAGGGCGTGCAACGCGTGCAGCAGCGGCAGGTCCAGTCCGGACAGCCGCAGCTCGCCCTGGTCGGCAGGCTCCATCCCGGTTCCCTTCGCGCGATCGGCGGTCACCCCGGAATCGTAGGTCGCTCAGCTCCCGCGCCCGGCGGGCTCCGGCTGGGTGACGGCCGTGCGCCGGATGACGATCTCCCCGTCGGCCGTGGTCACCGCGACCGCGTAGAGGCCCGGCCGGTCGCCGTTGTACCTCAGCGGCAGCCCGGCCGCCTCCGGCCCGAGCCAGCCGACCATGTCCTCCCGGGTGCCGCCGACCTCCATCCACGCGATCCCCCGCGGCGTCACCGCGGACGGGCAGGGCTGCGCGGCCGGGTGCACGCTCAGGTCGGGGAGGTGGAAGACGTTGGGCAGGCCGCGGCTCCAGCACGACACGGTGTCCGGGGTGCGGGCGGGCGCGCTGAGGCTGCCGTCCGGCCGCTGCCGCAAGCCCGTTTCGATGATGCCGGTGCCCAGGCGCGCGGCGACGGCTTCGAGTTCGGCGCGGGTGTCCACCCGCAGGCACCAGCCGAGGTAGACGTCGCCGCCGCGGATCTGCTCGTAGAACCAGCGGTCGGAGGCGTTGTGCTCGGGCGAGTAGGCGTCGATGACGCTTTCCACCTCGATATACTGGTCCGGCCCGAGCGGGACGATCCGGTTGGCGATGCCCAGACCGGGGAACCAGCCGCCCTCGTACTGGCCCAGCCCGTGCGCGCGCTCACCGTCCTGGCCGGCCCCATCCGCGTGAAGGGGGCCTGATTCTCGCCACCGACCACGTTTCCCTGGTACCCGCAACCTGTACGAGGGCACTGAGCGGCTCTGCCCGGAGGCTGCCCACCGCCACCGCCGGGCCGGGCCGGAGGTGGCCGATGGGCAGTTGCCACATCAGCGACAGGCTGGCGTAGATGCCCGCGGTGAGCAGGACGGTGCCTATGAGGGTGACGACCAGGCCGTTGCCGTTGATCGCGACGAGCACGCCGACCGCGGCGAGCAGCGCGCCCGCCGCCGAGTGCCACACCCGTTCGGCGCGCCGGTCGGAGTGGCGCGCCCAGAAGAGTGCGACGCCGATCGCGGGCAGGTAGACGAGCGCGGTCACCAGGCCGGTCTGCACGAGGCTGAGCCGGGTGTCGTAGGACTCGGCGAAACCGGCGATGATCAGCGGCAGGAACGCGGTCAGCGCGGCGAACCCGACCCACAGCAGCCCGGTCGCGAAGGCGAAGGTGAGCAGCCGCGCGTCCCGCAGCCGCCCGGTGAGGTCGGCGAGCCGGATGCGCGGACGGCCGCCCTCGGGCGGGGGCACCTCGGCCAGCACCGCCGCGCGCTCCCGCGGGGTGAGCCAGCGCGCCTTCTCCGGCCGGTCGGTCAGCCACACCAGCACGAGCAGCCCGATCAGCACCGACGGCAGGCCCTCCAGGATGAACATCCACCGCCACCCGGTGAGCCCGCCCAGACCGTCGGTGCCCTGCAGGATCACCGCCGACAGCGGCGTGCCGATCACCGCGTACAACGGCAGGCTCGCGATCACGCTGATCAGCCCGCGCCTGGCCGGGGCGAACCAGTAGGTGAGGTAGAGCAGCATGCCGGGCAGGAACCCGGACTCGGCGGCGCCGAGCAGCACGCGCAGGGTGATCAGCGAGCCCTCGCCCTGCACGAACCCGGTGCAGGTGGCGACCGCGCCCCAGCACACCATCAGCAACGCCAGCCACCGGCGCGGGCCGACCCGCTGCAGCGCCAGGTTGCTCGGGATCTGCAGCGCGATGTAGCCGGCGGAGAAGATGCCGGTGGCGAAACCGAACGCGGCCGCGGACAGCCCCAGGTCGGCGTTCATGGTCAGGGCCGCGGTGCCGAGGTTGACCCGGTCCAGGAACGCGGCCGTGTACATCAGCAGGACGAGCGGGACCAGGCGCCACGCGACCTTGCGCAGCGCCCGGCGCCGGACCTCGGGCGGGACCGCCGTGCCGGCGGCCGCCGTCGTCACCCGTTCCGCCCGGTGACTTCGAGCGACGGCGCCCAGCGGGGGATCTCGCTGGTGCCGGAGGGCAGCCGGATGCTCTTGCTGTAGCCGAACTCGTGCAGGGTTTCCAGCGCGTGCTCGCGGCCGTAGCCGCTCGCGCCGACCCCGCCGAACGGGGTGCCGGTGAAGGCGCGGTTGTAGTTGTTGACGAACACCATCCCGGCGCGCAGGGCGCGGCTGACCCGCAGGGCGCGCTCGGAGTCGCGGGTGAACACCCCGGCGACCAGGCCGAAGTCGGTGCCGTTGGCGATGCTGACCGCCTCGGCCTCGTCCTGGAACGGGATCAGGGTGACGACCGGGCCGAAGATCTCCTCGGTGGCGATGCGCATGTCCCGCCGGACGCCGGTGAACAGGGTCGGCGGGACGTAGAAGCCGCCGGCCAGCCGCGGGTCGGCAGGCAGCGGCGCCTGGGCCGCGACCGTGGCGCCTTCGGCGATGCCGACGTCGATGTAGTCCAGGACCCGGCGGCGCTGGGCCTCGGTCACCATCGGGCCGACGTGGGTGCCGGGGTCCGCGCCGTCGCCGACCCGCAGCCGCGGCACGGCTTCGGCGTAGCGGCGCGCCACTTCGTCGTGGACGCCGGCCTGGACCAGGACCCGCGACGCGGCCGTGCACGCCTCGCCCTGGTTGAAGAACCCGCCTTCGATCGCCCACGGCAGGGCGCTGTCGAGGTCGGCGTCGTCGAAGACGATGAACGGGTTCTTGCCGCCGAGCTCCATCAGTGTCGGGGTGAGGTTGTCCGCGGCGGTCTTGATGACCGCGGACCCGGTGCTCGGCGCGCCTGTGAACGAGATCTTGCCGACGAGCTCGTGCGCGGCCAGCCGGGCCCCGATGCGGCCGGTGCCGGGCACGACGTGGACGACGTCGTTGGGCAGGATCGACTGGGCGATCTCCACGACGCGCAGCACCGACAGCGGCGCCTGCTCCGGTGGTTTGATCACCACCGCGTTGCCGACCGCGAGCGCGGGGGCCAGCTTGCCCGCCGCGTGCAGGGGCGGCCAGTTGAACGGCACGATCGCGGCGACCACCCCGTACGGTTCGAGGGTGGTGATGTCCAGCGTGCTGCCCGCGTCGCGGACCTGGTTCGGCATCGCCTCGCACAGGCTCGCGAACAGCTCGAAGATCGCGATGGCCGCCTCCAGGTCGAACTGGCGCGCCTGGGACAGCGGTTTGCCGTTGTCGGAGGTTTCCAGCGCCGCGATCTCGTCGGCGTTCTCGCGCACCGCCTGCGCGATCTTCCACAGCCAGCGGCCGCGTTCCCGCGGGCTGCGGGCCTTCCACGCGAAGTGCGCGTCGTAGGCCGCCTGGACGGCGAGGTCGGTCTCCTTGACCCCGGCGCCCTGCACGACCGCCACCGGTTCGCCGGTGGCCGGGTTCTCCACGGTGAACCGGTCGGCGTCGTCCGAAGAGGACCACCGGGTGCGGATCACGTCCCCTGGGCTGCTCGTTGTTGTCACGTCACGCTCCCATCTGGCTTCGTGCGACACATCGTGAGCCGTGCGCGATCCACAAGGAAGCCAATTCTGGCTATGCCGGAAATCGAGAGACTCTATGTGCGGAGGGTGCGGGCGGTCCGGGGAGGGTGGATGATGGCGGCACCATGCCGACCTGCTTCGACCATCCGCCCCGGGCCCTGTGCCGCGTCCAGGTGCGGCGCACCGGCAGCGGGCTGGTGCTGTCGGTGCACGGCGAAGTGGATCTCGAGGCGATGCCGGTGCTCGAGGACGCGCTGGCGACGGCGCTGCGCGAGGCGCCCGGGGTGCTGGTGGTGGACCTGACCGGGGTCGGTTTCCTGGCGGCCTGCGGTCTCCGGGCCCTGGTCGAGACGCACCTGCGCGGCGGCACACGGCTGCGGATCGTGGCGGACGGCATCTCCCGGCGGGTTCTCGAGCTGAGCGGGCTGACCGGCACGCTCGCTGTCTACACCGACATCGCGCACGCCGAGGCCGGCGTCGCCTGAGTTGCGGTTTTGGCGTCCGGCCAGCAGGGTGGTCGTCGGCGACCGTCTTGAGCAGACAGGACGGAGTTGGGGATGGTGACCACGCAGCCGATGTCGGAGATCTCGGAACCACCGCTGACGTTGGACCTCGAACCGGGCACCGTGCCGCCGCTGGTGGCGGTGCGGCGGTGGGCGGCCAGAGCGCTGTCGGATCTCGGGGAGGACCACCTCGTCGCTGTTCAGCTGGTCGCCACCGAGATCCTCACCAACGCCCACGAGCACGCGGGCGGCGCCGGGCAGCTGCGGCTGTGGCGGGAGCGCGACCCGTGCCGGATCCGCGTCGAGGTGGACGACCCCTCCCCGCGGCGACCGGAACTCCGCAGGCCGGACCCGGCCAGCCCGCGTGGCCGGGGCCTGGCGATGGTGGCCAAGCTGACCGAGGATTGGGGCAGCCGGCGCCGCGGCGACGGTGGGAAGACGGTGTGGGCGGCGATAGACTGCACGAGTTATCCGTGGGGCCGCTGCCCCTGAGGCCGGGCCAGGAAGGGCCCGCCGCCGCACCCCGGGCTGGCCTCCTGCCGTCGCACCATTTCGGTGATCCACCCCGTGAGCACCGCCAGCCGCTCGGCGATGCCGATGGCGCGGTTCCGGTGCTCCGGTGGGGGCGGTCCGGGCGACTCGGCCAGGCAACCGCGCCGCCGCCTCATCCCGGGCCGGCCGCGGTGCTCTCGTGCCGTCGCACCATTTCGGTGATCCACCCCGTGAGCACCGCCAGGCGCTCGGCGATCCCGATGGCCCGGTCCCGGTGCTCCGGTGGAGGCGGTCCGGGCGACTCGGCCAGGCAACCGCGCCGCCGCCTCATGCCGAGCTGGCCGCGGTGCCCTCCTGCCGTCGCACGATCTCCGTGATCCACGTCGGCGCGTAGGGGGATGTGCAGTTCGGTGGCGTGGGGTAGTCCTTGAGCACCTCCAGCCGCTCCCCGATGCCGATCGCCCGGTCCCGGTGCTCCGCGTGGGAGATCCCGATCTGCGCCAGGCAGTGGTTCATCGCCCACTGGAGGCGGTCCGGGGCGTCCTTCATCTCCGCCTCGATGACCTCCAGCAGCCTCCCCAGGTCGAGCCCCTCGGGCCGCTTCGCCACGCGGTCCGTCGTCAGCGCCCACCCGGCGCTCGCGACCACCGGGTCCGCGTCGGCGAGCCAGGACAGCCGCAGGTCCTCCGCGTGCGGGCTCTTCTTCACCACGTAGTTCACGAGCCAGTCGTGCACCTTCGGCGCCCGCGCCTCGCGCAGCATCGTGTCCAGCTCGGCGCGCTCGAACGCCTTCGGGCGGCAGATCAGCAGCGCCAGCAGCCGCGCGGCCGTGTCGCCCGTCGCCCACAGCTCGCGCGCCAGGTCCTGCTGCGTCTTCAGCCGCTTCGCGATCGCGCGCAGCTTGCCCAGGTTCACACCGTGGTCGTCACCGTGCTTCTCGTTGACCGCCCGCGCCTTCGGATCCTCCAGCGCGGCCAGCTCGGCCATCAGCTCCGCCACCATCACGCCACCCTACCGGCGCTGGTACACCCGGCGGCCCGCGAACCACGTCTCCTCGGCCCGCGTGCCGGCCAGCTGGTCGGCGGGCACGGCGAACGGATCGCGGTCGAGCACCACGAAATCGGCCGACTTGCCCGCCACCAGCGAACCGGTGACGTCGTCGACGCCCATCGCCCGAGCCGCGCCCAGCGTGTAGGCGTGCAGGGCCTCCTCGAGGGTGAGCGCCTGCTCCGGCCACAGCTCGCCGGGATGCGTGCCCGTCGGGTCGGCCCGCGTCACCAGTCCCTGGATGCCCGGCCACGGGTTCGGCGAGGGCACCACCGGCCAGTCCGAGCCGCCGGCGATCAGCACCCCGGCGTCGACCAGGTTCCGGTTCGGGTGCAGCTTCTCCGCACGCTCCCGCGGCACGCACGCGCAGATCGCGTCGAAGATGACGCCGGGGAACCACAGCGCGGGCGACAGGTCGGCGGTCACCCCGAGTTCGGCCAGGCGCGGCACGTCCTCCTCGGCGACGTACTGGCCGTGCGCGATGTGGAACTTCGCGTCATCGTGCCCGGCGGCGCGCACCGCGGCCACGGCGTCCAGCGTCATCCGCACCGACGCGTCCCCGGTGCAGTGGATCTTCGCCGACATCCCCTGCGCCGCCACCCGCAGCAGCCAGCCGGTCAGCTCGTCGGCGGTCATGGTGGTCTCGCCGCGCCAGGACGGGCCGTGCACGTCGTCGGGCAGGTACGGGCGCAGGAACGCGGCGGTCTTCGACGTCGGCACCCCGTCGAGGAAGATCTTGACGAAGTCCGGCCGGTGGTGGCCGCCGCGGTAGTCCTCCCGCAGGTCGATGAGGTCCTGCCCGAGCGGGTGGGTGCCGAAGATCTGGTCGTTGACCTGCAACGACGTCACCACCCACGCGTCCAGCCGCCCGGTGTCGTCGAGGTGCTTGAGCGCCCGCAGCATCGGCAGCGACGCGGCGGCGTCCTGGAAGGCGGTGATCCCGAACGAGTGCAGGATCTCGATGCCCCGCAGCGACGCCCGGGCGTCCTGCTCCACATCGGACGGTGCGGACGCCGCGTACGCCCGCTCGACGGGGATCAGGGCGGACTCGATGAGCAGCCCGCTGTCCGCCGAAATTCCCGCGCGTTCCAGCGCGGCGGAGGACACCCAGCGGTTGTGGCAGCTGTCGTCACGCAGCAGCACCGGCCGTCCGCCGCAGGCCTCGTCGAGCGCCGCCAGAGCGTCCGAAGTGGACAACTCGGGAATGAGCGTGCTGCCCCACCCGCCGCCGACCACCCACCCGTCCGGCGGCAGCTCCGCCGACCACTTCCGGATGGCGCTCAGCAGGCCGGGCAGGTCCTCGGTGCCGTCGAACTGCAGCTCGAACAGGTCGGCCCGGCCCGCGGTCAGGTGGTGGTTGTGGACGTCGGCGAGCGCGGGCATCAGGAACGCGCCGCCGTGGTCGACGACCTCGCCGTCGTGAGCCGCCAGCAGGTCCTCGCCGCCAGCCGCGGTGATCACCCCGTCGGTGACGACGAGGACCGAGGCCTCCGGCCGCGCCGGGTCGAGCGTGCGGATGCGGGCGTTGCGGTGGATCTGAACGGACACGGGAATTCCTCCACTCAGTCGCAGCAGTGTGATCCGCGGGCCCGCGGCACGTCGAGGGCGGGGTTGCGGTCGAAGAACCCGACCGGCTTGAGCTTGAAGCCGGTGTAGTCGACCGGCATGATCGGCCAGTCCTCCGGGCGGGGGAAGTGCGTGAGGCCGAAGGTGTGCCACACGACGAGGTCCTGCCCGTCGAGGTCGCGGTCACCGGCCACGTAGGCGGGCAGCCCGGCGCCGCCGGGGTGCTGGTTGACGAAGTCGCCTGCCGCGTAGCGCTGCGCCGGGTCGTAACGGGTGACCCACAGGTGCTTGGTGGCGAAGGTGGCGCGGGCGTGGATGGACGACGCGTCGTCGGCGAGCAGTTCCGGGTTGCCCTCCGGGACGAGCGCGTAGGCGACGGGATCGCCGAGCCGGTTGCGGGACTCCGGGTTGGTGATGTGCCAGACCCGGCCGCGGCGGTTGTCGGCGAGCCGCTGCGCTTCGGATTCCTTCCGCAGCGGCGTTTTGCGGAGTGTGAAGGCGTTGCCGCGCGGGTTGTCCGGCCCGATCGGCACCCGCTCCACGTCGACCTCTTCCACCAGGTTCGCGGTCCCGTCCACGGCCATGTCCAGCCGGGCGCTGAACAGGTGCTGGTGGTACGGGGCGCCGAGACCGGGTGCGAGTTCGGAGGCGTACGGGTAGCCCTTGCCGGGGTAGGCGGAGGTGAACACGACGCCGGTGGCCTTGGCCTCGCACTCGATGGTGCCGTCCAGGTAGAGGTACCAGTAGAAGCCGTAGTCGTAGTTGCCGATCGTGGTGAAGAACGAGATGACCATGCGGCGCTGGCGGCGGGTCTCCGCCGAGCCCGCCCAGAGGTCGGTGTGCTTCCAGAGGATCCCGTAGTCCTCCTCGTGCAGGCAGATCGCGTTGGGCAGGACGCGGGGGTGCCCGAACTCGTCGGCGATCACCGCGTCCAGGTAGGTGATCTCGCCGAGGCAGTCGCAGCCGAGTTCGAGCGCGTTGGCGTAGCGGCCGATGAGGTACTCGCCGGTGTCGAAGTAGTTCTGCCACGAGCGGATGGGGGAGGGGTCGGCGTAGGGCACGACCATCTCGGAGATCGAGGCGCGGCGCACGATCGGCCGGTCCCGGTCGCCGTCGCGGAACGAGATCTCGTGCAGGACAAGGCCTTCGCGGGCGTCGAACCCGATCCGCAGCGACCAGTTCTCCCACCGCAGCAGGTGCCCGTCGAGGGTGAAGCTGGGGCCGTCCGGTTGCGTGATCTCCAGCGGCTTCTGGCTGGTCCGAAGTGGACCGGTGACGGCCGGGTCGTCGAAGTTGCCCGGTTCGGCCGGGATAGGCACCGGGCCGAGGTCGATCACCCGGGTGACCTCGCTGGCCAGGACGTCGACGAACCCGACGAGCCCGTCGACCGGGTGCGCCCACGCATGGTCCGCCGGGTGCTCCTGCACGAACGCCAGACCGCGGAGGATGCGCCGCCCGGTCTCCTCCGGGTAGTCGAACACCCCGGCCGACAGCGGCGCGACCCGCACCTTCGCCACGTCCAGGTCGCGGGCGGCCAGCGCCGCCAGCCACCGCTCGTCCTTCGCGAGCACCTCTTCGACCAGCGCGAACTCCTCGTCCAGCACGGGCAGCTGCCCGTCCACGGCCGGGTTGAGCGCGCGCCGCGCGACGACGGACTCCGCGGTGAGCGACACCAGCACGTCCTGACCGCCGGTGACGTCGTGCAGGAGGACCCGCGCCACGCGATCGGGGCGGTCGGTGTCCCTGGCGGGTTCTTCGAGGCCCAGGTAGACGACCCGGGCGGTGCCGGGGAGGAGGCCGGCGTCGGCGAGGACGCGGCGGGCGGTGGTGATCTCGTCGGCCGTCAACGGGTCGAGCGGGTGCGGAGGCATCGTCGGGCTCCTTTTTTCTCCACGTGTAGACGAAAGGGTGAGGCATCTTCGCCGCGAACGCAAGAGCCCGTTACCGTGAAGGCATGCCGAAGCAGGTCGACCACGCCCAGCGCCGCGCGGAGATCGCCAACGCCGCGTGGCGGGTGATCGCCGAGCGCGGCATCGACGCGGCCACCATGCGGGCCATCGCCGACGAGATGGGTATGGCCAACGGCGCGCTCAAGCACTACTTCCCCGGCAAGAACGCCGTCATCCGCACGGCGTTCACCCGCGTGGTCGACAACACCGACGCCCGCGTGCGGGACCGGCTCGGCGACGCGACCGGGCTGGCCGCGCTCCGCGTGTTCTGCCACGAGGTCATGCCGGTCGAGGACGTCACCCGCCAGGAGGCCCGCGTCGTGCTGCCGTTCTGGCAGCGCGCGCTCGCCGACGCCGAACTGGAGTCGGTCTACGACGCCGCGATGGCCGCCTGGCGCGAGCGGATCGGCGGGTTCCTCCGCGAGGCCCGCGCCGCGGGCGAGGTCCGCACGCCCGTGCCGGACGAGGTCGTGGTCGAACAGCTGCTCGCCATGCTCAACGGGGTGCAGGCGCTGGCGCTGCTCACCCCGGGCACGACCACGCCGGAGCTGCAGCGCCAGATGATCGACGCCTTCCTGGACGGGCTGGCGTAGGGGAATCCTTCAGCGGGCGACGGGAAACACCCAATGTCGCCCGGATCCTCCCGTGATTAGCGTTTTCCAGCAACGCTGGCGAAATCACGGGAGGCGTTCGTGCCGCTGGACGAAGACCTGTTGCCCGAAGCGCGGAAATCGTATCGTTACCAGTGGTACGTGGTGGCGATCTGCATGCTCGCCTACGTGTTCTCGTTCGTCGACCGGCAGATCCTGTCGCTGATGATCGAGCCGATCAAGCGCGACCTGCACCTCACCGACACGCAGTTCAGCCTGCTCAACGGGCTGGCGTTCTCCCTGCTCTACTCGGTGATGGGCCTGCCCATCGCGATACTGGCGGACAAGCGCTCCCGCCCGCTGATCATCTCCATCGGGGTCGCGTTCTGGAGCCTGGCGACCGCGGCCTCCGGGCTGGCGAAGAACTTCGTGCACCTGTTCCTCGCGCGGATCGGCGTCGGCGTCGGCGAGGCCGCGTTGTCGCCCGCCGCGTATTCCATGTTCAGCGACATGTTCCCGAAGAGCAAGCTCGGGCGCGCCTACGGCATCTACTCGCTCGGTTCGTTCATCGGCGGTGCCGCCGCGTTCATCATCGGCGGGTACGTCATCAACCTGCTGAAGTCGGTGGACGCGGTCACGCTGCCGCTGCTCGGCGAGGTGCGCGCGTGGCAGCTCACGTTCCTGATCGTCGGGCTGCCCGGGATCGTCCTGGCGCTGCTGGTGTTCCTCACCGTGCGTGACCCGCGCCGCCGCGGGCTCCGGCGCGACGCCGACGGCGGCGTGCAGAAGGTCGCGCTGCGCCACGTGATCGGGTTCCTGTGGCGGCACCGCCGCACGTTCGCGGCGCACTACCTGGGGTTCTCGCTCTACGCGCTGGTGTTGCTGGGGATGATGGCCTGGACGCCGGCGTTCTACATCCGCGCGTTTTCACTGACCTCCACCCAGGCCGGCTACCTGCTCGGCGTGGTGGTGCTGGTGGCCAACGGCAGCGGCGTGCTCTTCGGCGGCTGGCTGGTCGACCGGCTGGCGCGGCGCGGCCACACCGACGCGGCCATGCGGGCCGGGGTTATCGGCGCGCTGGGCATGACCGTCCCGGTCGTCGCCTTCACGCAGGTCGGCCAGCTGTGGCTGTCGCTGGCGCTGCTGGCCGTCGCGATGTTCTTCGCCTCCTTCCCGATGCCGGCCTCCACGGCCGCCATGCAGGTGCTCAGCCCCAACCAGATGCGGGCCCAGGTGTCGGCGATCTTCCTGCTGATCTCGAACCTCATCGGGCTCGCGCTGGGCACCACGCTCGTCGCGCTGGTCACCGACCGGGTGTTCGGCGACCCGAAGATGGTCGGCTCGTCACTGTCCATTGTCTACGGTCTCGCGTCCGTGCTCACGGTGTTGCTGCTGTGGCGCGGGTGCCGGCACTTCCGGCGCAGCGTCGCGGCGGAGCGCGCGGCCGGGGAACCCGCCGCACAACCGGAAGGAGTCAGCTGAATGAGGATCGCAGTGCTGGGCGGTGGCCACGGGTGCTGGGCCGCGGCCGCGGAACTGACCGGGAACGGCCACGACGTGCGGTGGTGGCGCCGCGACGCCGCCGCACACCAGGCCCTCCGCGACGCCGGCGCGATGACCGTCCGCGACCACCGCGGCACCCGGCAGGTGCGGGTGGGCGAGCTGGTCACCGACCTCGCCGAGGCGGTGCGTGACGCCGCCCTGATCGTCATCCCGCTGCCCTCGACCACGCACGCCGACCTCGCCGCGCGGCTCGCCCCGCTGCTCACCGACGGCCAAGTGGTGTTCCTGCCGCCGGGCACGCTCGGGTCGGTCCTGTTCGGCAAGGCGCTGGCGGAGGCGGGCAACCCGGCCGACGTCGCGTTCGCCGAGACCGGCACGCTGCCCTACCTGGCCCGGCGGCACGGCGCCACCGAGGTGGTGATCAGTGGTTATGCGACCCGGCTGCCCACCGGGGTGTTCCCGGCGCGGCTGGCGGCCAAGGCGTTCGACGTGCTGCGCGCGGCCTATCCGAGCGTCGAGGAGAGCGAGGACGGCCTCAGCGGGGCTCTGATGCCGCGACGGTCATCGACGCGGCGCCGGAGATCGTGCTGACCACGGGGGAGAAGCTGCTCGACGTCCGCGCCCTCTTGGACGCCGC
>NZ_JBEXTX010000158.1:0-13626 GCF_040614175.1 Amycolatopsis sp. NPDC006131 | reverse complement strand
CACCGGGTCAAGGCACGCTTTCCCGCCTTGACGCGGTGTCTCGGCAACCGAACACTGAAAGATCGGGTTCGGGAGGGCTCAATCGGGGCGTAGCGGAGCGAAGCCGGCGATTGAGAAACCCGCGTAGCGCCAACTCACCGCCGAGCCACAACAGCCGAAGCCAACCGATCCAACAGCTCCCCCGTGCTGCGCCAATCCAGGCACGCATCGGTGATCGACTGCCCATAGGTCAGCTCGTCGGCGCGCCCCAGCACGAGATCCTGCCGCCCGGCCTCGAGGAAGCTCTCCAGCATGATCCCGGCGATCCCGCGCTCGCCGGCGGCGATCCGGTCCGCGATCTCCCCGGCCACGACGCCCTGGCGGACGTGGTCCTTGCCGCTGTTGCCGTGGCTCGCGTCGATGATCACCCGCTCCGGCAGCCCGGCCTTCGCCTGCCGCGCGAGCGTGTCGGCCACCGTCGCCGCGTCGTAGTTCGGGCCCGCGGAACCGCCGCGCAGGATGACGTGGCAGTCGGGGTTGCCCGCGGTGGTGAACAGCGCGGCCAGGCCGTCGTTGTTGATGCCCGCGAACACGTGGCTCGCCGCCGCGGCGCGGGTCGCGTCCACCGCCACCTGCACGTCGCCCTCGGTGGAGTTCTTGATCCCCACCGGCATGGACAGCGCGCTGCACAGCTGGCGGTGCACCTGGCTGGCCGCGGTCCGCGCCCCGATGGACCCCCAGCTCACGGTGTCGGCGATGAACTGCGGCGTGATCGGGTCCAGGAACTCGCACCCGACCGGCAGCCCCAGCGCGGAGATGTCCAGCAGCAGCTTGCGCGCCATCCGCAGGCCCTTGTTGACGGCGTAGCTGCCGTCCAGGTCCGGGTCGTTGATGAGGCCCTTCCAGCCCAGCGTGGTGCGCGGCTTCTCGAAGTACACCCGCATGATCACGTGCAGCTCGTCGCGCACACCGGCGGCGTGCTCGGCCAGCCGGTGGGCGTAGTCGAGGGCGGCCGCGGGGTCGTGCACCGAGCACGGGCCGACGACCACGATGAGGCGGTCGTCGTCGCCGCCCAGGATGTCGACGGCCGACGACCGGCCCTGCGCGACGGTCTTGGCGATCGCCGCGTCCACCGGCAGCTCCTGCCGCAGCAGGGCGGGGGAGATCAGCGGGCTGACGCCGAGCGTGCGCTGGTTGTCGAGGCCTTCGGTGACGTCCGCGGGGCCTGCGCTGAGTGTCGAGGCGCTGGGAGACATGTGCGGGGGTTCCTTTCGGTGACCGGCCCGCGCGAGTCCCTGACGAGCCGGTCGATCATCCGGCTCCAGGGTGGAAGGTCAGCGCGCAGCAAGGCCGCCGGCTGGCCCACCCAGGGCCGGCCCGCTAAACCAGAAATAGCGCTGCACGTCCGACACCCTAGCAGCCCCGCCCGCCGCTTTACCGATCAAGGGTGACTACCGCTACTCTGGCGGTCGCCAGGTGTGACCAGCACAACTTTTCGGAGGTCTGATCAGATGCGTGTCGGCGTGCTGACCGGTGGCGGCGACTGCCCCGGGCTCAACGCGGTCATCCGCGCGGTGGTCCGCAAGGGCATCGAGGCGCACGGGTGGGAGATCGTCGGCTTCCGCTCCGGCTGGCGCGGCCCGCTGACCGGGGACAGCCGTCCGCTCGGTCTCGACGACGTCGAGGAGATCCTGATCCGCGGCGGCACCATCCTCGGCTCCTCGCGGACCAACCCGTACAAGGAGGAGGGCGGCGTCGAGAAGATCCGCGCCGTGCTCACCGAGCAGGGCGTCGACGCGCTCATCGCGATCGGCGGCGAGGACACCCTCGGCGTCGCGAAGAAGCTCACCGACGACGGCATCGGCGTGGTCGGCGTGCCCAAGACGATCGACAACGACCTCGCGGCCACCGACTACACGTTCGGCTTCGACACCGCGGTGCACATCGCCACCGAGGCGATCGACCGGCTGCGCACCACCGCCGAGTCGCACTACCGCGCGATGGTCGTCGAGGTCATGGGCCGCCACGCGGGCTGGATCGCGCTGCACGCCGGCCTGGCCGGCGGCGCCAACGTCATCCTGGTCCCGGAGCGGCCGTTCTCCGTCGAGCAGGTCGTCGAGTGGGTCGAGCGCCGCTTCGAGAAGATGTACGCGCCGATCATCGTCGTCGCCGAGGGCGCGGTGCCGGAGGGCGGCGCCGAGGTGCTCCGGACCGGGGAGAAGGACGCGTTCGGTCACGTCCAGCTCGGTGGCGTCGGCACCTGGCTGGCCGACGAGATCGCGAAGCGCACCGGCAAGGAGTCGCGCGCGGTCGTGCTCGGGCACACCCAGCGCGGCGGCACGCCGACGGCCTACGACCGCGTCCTCGCGACCCGCTTCGGCCTGCACGCCGTGGACGCGGTCGCGGACGGCGACTTCGGCACGATGGTCGCGCTGCGCGGCACCGACATCGTCCGGGTCAAGCTCGCCGAGGCGACCGCGGAGCTGAAGACCGTGCCGCCGGAGCGCTACGAGGAGGCCGAGGTCTTCTTCGGCTGAGATTGCGAGGGGCGCAACGGAACCGCCGTTGCGCCCCTACTTTCGTCGTACAGATTGGTCTGAACCATTGTTCGAGTGGTCCAGTCCTCTTACCGTGCGGATGTCCCCTTCGGCTCCCAGGGAGGCATCATGCGCAGACTCGCTCTCGCGTTCGGCGGCTTGTTCGCCGCGCTCCTCATGACGGTCACCGCCGCGCCGCCCGCGGCGACCGCGGCGCCCGTCGGCAAACTGCTCGGCTACTTCGCCGAGTGGGGCGTCTACGACCGGGCGTACTACGTCAAGAACATCCACACCAGCGGGTCGGCGGCCAAGCTGACCCACATCAACTACTCGTTCGGCAACGTGACCAACGGGCAGTGCACCGTCGGCGACAGCTACGCCGCCTACGACATGGCCTACACCGCCGCGAACAGCGTGGACGGCGTGGCCGACACGTGGGACGCCGGAGCGCTGCGCGGCAACTTCGGGCAGCTGCGCAAGCTCAAGCAGATGTACCCGAACCTGAAGGTGCTGTGGTCCTTCGGCGGCTGGAACTGGTCCGGCGGGTTCGGCCAGGCCGCGCAGAACCCGGCCGCGTTCGCCGAGTCCTGCTACAACCTGGTCAACGACCCGCGCTGGGCCGGCGTGTTCGACGGCATCGACATCGACTGGGAGTACCCGAACGCCTGCGGCGCCACCTGTGACACCAGTGGCGCCGGCGCGTTCACGAACCTGATGTCGGCGCTGCGGTCGAAGTTCGGCGGCAAGCTGGTGACCGCCGCGATCACCGCGGACGGCTCGTCCGGCGGCAAGATCGACGCGGCGGACTACGGCGGCGCGGCGCGCTACGTCGACTGGTACAACGTGATGACCTACGACTACTTCGGCGGCTTCAGCCCGGCCGGACCGACCGCGCCGCACTCGCCGCTGACCTCCTACGACGGCATCCCGGCCGCGGGCTTCTACTCCGACGCGGCGATCCAGAAGCTCAAGTCGAAGGGCGTGCCGGCGAGCAAGCTGCTGCTGGGGATCGGGTTCTACGGCCGCGGCTGGACCGGCGTCACGCAGGCCACCCCGGGCGGCACCGCGACCGGACCCGCGCCGGGCAAGTACGAGCAGGGCATCGAGGACTACAAGATCCTCAAGACGCGCTGCCCGTCGACCGGCACGATCGCGGGCACCGCGTACGCCAAGTGCGGCTCGGAGTGGTGGAGCTACGACACCCCGGCGACCATCACCGGGAAGATGAGCTACGCCAAGAGCCAGGGCCTCGGCGGCGCGTTCTTCTGGGAACTGTCCGGCGACACGGCCAACGGGGAACTGATCACCGCGATGAACTCCTAGTCCGGCGGGGAACCCGCCCGGTGCAGCTCGCCGGGCGGGTTTTCCCGTGCCAGGCGGAAGATCTCGGCCAGCACGCCGGTGTCGAGGTCGGCCAGCCGCTTGAAGCGGATGCAGCTCTTGCCGATCGAGGCCTTCGGCAGCGCGTCGGCGTAGCTCTCGGCGAGGTAGCGGCCGCCGACCACCGCGCTGACGTACAGCGAGATGTAGTTCTTGTTGCTCTTCAGAGCGATCACCGTGGAATCGCCTTCGCGGCCGCTGGCGTAGCGGTAGTGGTAGGGGCCGTAGCCGAGCATCCCGAAGGCCGTCGTCGGCGCCAGCTCGGGCACCGTGTCCCGGATCAGCTCGTGCAGCGCCCGGATGTCGCTGCGGCGCGGCTCGTCGAGCGCGTCGATGTAGCTGTCAGGCGTGTCCATCCTGAGGATTATCGTGGCGCGGTGACGAAGTTCGCCGGATTCGGAGAGCACGCCGTCGAGTTCTACGACGGTCTGGAGGCCGACAACTCGAAGCCGTACTGGGAGGACCACGTCGAGGTCTACCGGTCCGACGTGCGTGGCCCGATGGAGGCGCTGCTCGCCGAGCTGACGCCGGAGTTCGGGCCGGGCTTCGGCGAGGGCAAGGTGTTCCGCCCCTACCGCGACGTGCGGTTCTCGCATGACAAGACCCCGTACAAGACCCACTGCGGCGGGGTCGTCGAGCAGGGTCGCGGCGGCGGCGCCTACTACGTGGAGGTGTCGTCGGCGGGGCTGCGCGTCGGCGGCGGCTGCTTCCACCTGCAGTCCGACCAGCTGGCGCGCTACCGGCAGGCGGTCGACACCGAAATCCACGGCAAGGCGCTGGCCGACATCCTGGCCAAACTGCGCCGCGCCGGGTGGACCATCGCCGGTGACGTGATGAAGACGAAGCCCCGCGGCTACCCGGACGACCACCCGCGCCTGGAGCTGCTCAAACACCGCTCGCTGTACGCCGTGAAGTCCTGGGACCCGGACGACACCCTGCACGAACGCGCGTGCCTCGACCGGGTCCGCAAGGCCTGGCGGCAGGTCCGCCCGTTCAACGAGTGGGCCCGCGACCACGTCGGCATCAGCGAGAAGCCGCGCCGCTGATTGAGGGCGCTTCACCGGCTGGGCTCTCTCGCGCGTGCGCTGTGCCGCGCTGCTGACCAAGCCCCCTGCACCGGCGCCGGGGCATGCGCCGGTGAAGCTTCCCTCGGCGGGGCACCGCCGCCCCGTCCAGGCTCCCTTCGCCAGACTCGGGCGCCGCTGACCAAAGCCCCTTCACCGGCGTCGGCGCCGCGCGCATCCTGACCGGATGAGCAACGCCGCCACCTTCCAGCTCGCCGCCGAAGGCCCGGCAGCCTACGAGCGCTACCTGGTCCCCGCGTTCTTCGCCGAGTGCGCCCGGCAGCTCCTCGACCTCGCCGCGCCGCAGCCTAATCACCAGGTTCTCGACGTCGCCTGCGGCACCGGCGTCGTCGCCCGCGCCGCGGAGCCGCTCGCCGCCGCGGTGACCGGTGTCGACCTCAACGAAGGCATGCTCGCCGTCGCCCGGTCCAAGCCCTCCGGCGTTCGCTGGCTGCACGGTGACGCCACCCGGCTCGACCTCCCGGACCACAGCTTCGACCTGGTCACCTGCCAGCAGGGCCTGCAGTTCCTGCCCGACCGCGCCGCCGCCGCGCGCGAGTGGCGGCGGGTCCTCAAGCCGGGCGGCCGGATCGCCGTCGCGATGTGGCGCGACGCCCGCTTCCACCCCCAGTTCGCCGCCCTGTCCCGCGCGTTCGAGGACCACCTCGGCCCCGAAGCCGGCGCCGCCCTGCGCGCGCCCTTCGCCGGGCCCCAGCCCAGGGAGTTGCGCGCGCTGTTCACCGACGCCGGCTTCACCTCCGTCCGCCTGCGCATCGGTCTCGTGCCAGTCCGCTTCGGCGCGGTCGCCGAGATGGTCGAGCACGAGGCGAGCGCCACACCCGCCGCCCCGGCCTTCGCCGCCGCGGCCGAGGAGACCCGTATCACCATGGTGGGTGAACTAGCCGCTGAACTCACCGATTGGGTGGACGACGACGGTCTGACCTTTCCGTTGGTGACCTGGCTGGTGAACGTTTCCTGAACCGTTCGAGAGATCGGTACAGACGTGCGCGACACAAGCGACTACGCTATTGGGACGTGAGCCGACGCGCGAAGATCGTTTGTACTATGGGCCCCGCGACCGCCACCGCGGACAAGGTGCGAGCCCTTGTCGACGCCGGGATGGACGTGGCGCGGCTGAACTTCAGCCACGGCAGCCACGGCGACCACAAGCAGGTGTACGACCTGATCCGGGAGGCCGCGGCCGAAACCGGGCGCGCGGTCGGCATCCTCGCCGACCTGCAGGGCCCGAAGATCCGGCTCGGCACCTTCGCGGGCGGCCCGGTCGAATGGCGCACCGGTGACGTCGTGCGCATCACCGTGGAGGACGTCGCCGGCACCCACGACCGGGTCTCGACCACCTACAAGGGCCTGGCCAAGGACGCCAAGCCGGGCGACCGCCTGCTCGTCGACGACGGCAAGGTGGGCCTGGTCGTCAAGGGCGTCGAGGGCCCGGACGTGGTGTGCGAGGTCACCGAGGGCGGCCCGGTCAGCAACAACAAGGGCGTCTCGCTGCCCGGCATGGACGTCTCCGTGCCCGCCCTGTCCGACAAGGACGTCGAGGACCTGGAGTTCGCGCTCGAACTGGGCGCCGACTTCATCGCGCTGTCCTTCGTCCGCTCCCCGGCCGACATCGACCTGGTCCACCAGGTGATGGACCGCGTCGGCAAGGGCCGCCGCCCGGTCATCGCCAAGCTGGAGAAGCCCGAGGCGGTCTACAACCTCGAAGCCATCGTGCTGGCCTTCGACGGCGTCATGGTCGCCCGCGGCGACCTGGGCGTCGAGCTGCCGCTGGAGCAGGTGCCGCTGGTCCAGAAGCGCGCCATCCAGATCGCCCGCGAGAACGCCAAGCCGGTCATCGTCGCGACCCAGATGCTCGACTCGATGATCAACAACTCGCGCCCGACCCGCGCCGAGGCCTCCGACGTGGCCAACGCGGTGCTCGACGGCGCGGACGCGGTCATGCTGTCCGGCGAGACCAGCGTGGGCCGCTACCCGATCGAGACCGTGCAGACGATGTCCCGGATCGTGGAGGCCGTCGAGGCCGACACCCCGGCCGTGCCGCCGCTGTCGCACGTGCCGCGCACCAAGCGGGGCGTCATCTCCTACGCGGCGAAGGACATCGGCGAGCGGCTCAACGCCAAGGCGCTGGTCGCGTTCACGCAGTCCGGCGACACGGTCCGCCGCCTCGCCCGGCTGCACACGCGGCTGCCGCTGCTGGCGTTCACGCCGGAGGAGAGCGTGCGCAGCCAGCTGGCGCTGACCTGGGGCACCCACACCGAGCTGGTGCCGTCGGTGGACTCGACCGACCGCATGATCAAGCAGGTCGACCGCGCGATGCTGGAGACGGGCCGTTACCAGGCCGGCGACCTGGTCGTCATCGTGGCCGGCTCCCCGCCGGGCACCGTCGGTTCGACCAACCTGATCCGCGTGCACAAGCTCGGTGAGGACGACCACGCCTGAGGGGCGCACCGTAGGCTTCTCCGCATGACTGAGCTGGCTCGGGACGCCGCGGCGGGACTGGACGTCCAGGAAGGCGCCGGCGGGCAGGCCGTTCTCGACAACCTCGTCGCGCTGCTCGACCTGGAGCGCATCGAGGAGGACATCTTCCGCGGGGTCAGCCCGCCGCACTCGCCGGTGCGGGTGTTCGGCGGGCAGGTCGCCGGGCAGGCGCTGGTCGCCGCCGGGCGCACCGTGCCGCCGGAGCGGCGGGTGCACTCGCTGCACGCGTACTTCATCCGCGGCGGCGACCCGAGGGTGCCGATCGTGTACGAGGTCGACCGCATCCGCGACGGCCGGTCGTTCACCACCCGCCGCGTGGTGGCGGTCCAGCACGGCAAGGCGATCTTCGCGTTGTCCGCGTCGTTCCAGAAGTCGGAGCCGGGGCTGGAGCACGCGGACGCGATGCCGGAGGTCCCGGACCCGGAGACGCTGCCGACGTACGCCGAGCGGCTCGCCGAGTTCCCGCAGGCGCTGCCGGACGTGCGCAAACGCCCGCGCCCGATCGACATCCGGTACGTCAACGACCCGCCGTGGGTGACCCGGCAGACCGGCGAACGCCCTGGCCGCAACCAGGTGTGGATGCGCGCGGACGGCGTGCTGCCGGACGACCAGCTGCTGCACGTGTGCGTCCTGACCTACGCCTCGGACATGACGCTGCTCGACTCTCCGCTGGCCCGGCACGGCGTGTACTGGGACCTGGACCGCGTGCTCGGCGCCAGCCTGGACCACGCGCTGTGGTTCCACCGGCCCTTCCGCGCCGACGAGTGGTTCCTGTACGACACGGAGTCGCCGTCGGCGTCCGGTGGGCGCGGGCTCGCCACCGGCCGCTTCTTCAGCAGGGACGGGAAACTGCTGGCGACGGTGGTGCAGGAAGGGCTGCTGAGGGTGCTGCCACCGGACGGGCAGGACGCGCGGCAGGACTGAGGTTCCGCGTCCGGACGCGGGGTTGTGGCGGGCCCTCAGCCGAGCGGGCTGAGGGAAGCCGTCCGCCTGCGCCGCAGGTGCTTGGTCCGCGGCCGCACCACGTCCTCGATCCCCGGGCCGAGGCTGAGCTGCGCGGCCAGGTAGGCGCGGCACGGCGTCCGGCCGCGGCGCCGGAACAACAGCCGGGACATGCGGCTGCGGCAGACCGGGCAGTGCCCGCGCGCGTCCGGCGCGTGCGTGGCGAGCGTGGCGCGCAGGGCTTCCACCAGCAGCGGGATCTCTCTGGCGGCGAGGTCGGCGGCCTGCTCGCGGTCGGCGAGGTCGACCGATCGGGCGAGATCGTCCAGCCGGCGCTGCACGGACGTCTGCAGTGGACCGACGATGGTGTCGCGGTCGAGCACGCCGCCTCCTGGGGAAGTTCAGTTCGCGCGAGCGAGATTACCCCGGCATTATGCAATTTGCAGACCGCTAATCGCGGAAGATACCTCAACGGGGTGAGCCGGAGGGGCCGGGTTTTCGGATTCTGCTGGTTAGATGGAGCGGGTTGTCCACGAGCCGCCGGGGGGAATGCGCGGGCCGGAGTGGAGGAGCGGACATGAGTCGCGGTCAGGGTCCTACGATTCGCCGTCGCAGGCTGGCGAGCGAGCTGCGCAGGCTGCGCGAGGCCGCCGACCTCACGATCGACGAGGTCGCCGAGAAGCTGGAGTGCTCCGCGTCGAAGATCAGCCGCATCGAGACCGGCCACGTCGGTGTCACCCCGCGCGACGCCCGCGACATGCTGGAGCTGTACGGCATGACCGGCGACGAGCGGGAAGCGCTCGTCCAGCTCGCCCGCGAGGCCCGCAAACCGGGCTGGTGGCAGGCCTACAAGGAGGTCTTCACCGGCACCTTCGTCGGGCTGGAGGCCGACGCCAGCTCGCTGCGGGCGTTCCAGGCGCTGCTCGTGCCCGGCCTGCTGCAGACCGAGCCGTACGCGCGGGCCGTCATCCGCGCGATGCGCCCGGACGCCGACGAATCCGACATCCAGCGTCGCGTCGCCGCGCGCACGGCCCGCCAGCAGCTGCTGACCGACCCAAACCCGCCGGAGTACTGGGCCGTCATCGACGAGGCGGTCCTGCACCGCGTGGTCGGCGGGCCGGAGGTGATGGCGCACCAGGCCGAACGGCTGCTGACCGTCGCGCAGCTGCCGCACGTCACCATCCAGGTCGTTCCCTTCGGCGCGGGCGCCCACCCGGGCATGGAAGGCCCGTTCCTGATCCTCGGATTCCCGGAGCAGGCCGACCCCGATGTGGTGTACGTGGACAGCACTTCGGGTGGTTTTTTCCTCGAGCTGCCCCCCGATGTGCGCCGCTATATCCTCATGTTCGATCATTTGCGTGCGACGGCTCTGAAACCGGACGACTCGGTCGAGGTGATCGCCGCGGCCGCCGAACGTTTTTCCGGATAACGGTTGCCGGGTGAGCCGTACCAACGTGTGCCTGGGAAGTGAGGAGCGGGGAGAAATGTCCCATGTGGAGCCGTTTGCCCCGGTGTGGCGCAAGAGCAGCCACAGCGGCGGCGGGAACGACTGCGTCGAGGTCGCGATGATCGCCGGGGGAGTCGGCGTGCGTGATTCCAAGAACCCGGCCGCGGGTGAGCTGCACGTGTCCGCCGAGAGCTGGCGCGGGCTGCTCCGCGCCGTGGGTGCGCTCGACCGCGCCTGAGGTAAGCCGAACGGACGACCCCTTACACCGCCGAGCAGGGGACTGAGGCGGGGTAAGGGGTCGTTTCGCGTCCGGGTCGGGGTGATCGTCCGATGCCGGGGGCCTGCCCTCAGGACGACTCTGAGGTTCACAAGGGGAACTGGAAGAGCCGGAAGAGGGACTCCCGATGCGAAACGAGATCATGTACGACGCGGTCATGGCCGAGGTGGCCTACCGGCGCGAGCAGCTGGAGAAGGCGAGCCGTCCCGGCCGCCGCTGGTTCGGGCGCGCCAAGACCGAGGTCCGGGTGCCGGAGCAGCGCCGTCCGAGCACCGTCGAGCTGGCCCGCGCCCGGTAAGGGCCGGGCGTGGTTTCGCCCACGACGAAAAGGGTGCCGGGATTGTCGGTGGGGTGCGACAGAATGGTGCTCGTGCCCCGCCTAGGTTCCGGAATCCCACTGGTCGCCCGCGCCGACGAGATGCGACGGCTGCGTGCTGCCTTCACCGCTGCCGAGCGGGGTGAGGCGGGCGCGGTCCTCGTGTCCGGCGACGCCGGGGTGGGCAAGACCCGGTTGCTGACCGAGCTGTCCGAGCACGCCTCCTCCCGCGGCGCGCTCGTGCTGTCAGGGCGGTGCCTGGACGTCCGGGAGGGCGGTCTGCCCTACCTGCCGTTCGCGGAGGCGCTGGCGCCGCTGAGCCTGGACGACGATCCCGTGGTCGCCGAGGCGGTCCGGGTCCGGCCTGCGCTCGCGCGGTTGCTGCCGCAGGGCGGCGCGATGCCGCCGTCCCCGGCCGGCGAGCACCTGGTGCCGGACACGTCCGGCGAGCGGGACGTGCCGTACCGGGTCCGCCCGGAGCAGGACCTCGGGCAGCTGCAGCTGTTCGACGCGGTGCTGGGCGTCCTGACGCAGGTCGCCGCGCACCGGCCGGTGGTGCTGGTGCTGGAAGACCTGCACTGGGCCGACTCGTCCAGCCGGAACCTGCTGTCGTTCCTGCTCAACCGCCTGCGGGGGCAGCGGTTGCTGGTGGTCGGCAGCTACCGGGAGGAGGACGTGCACCGGCGGCACCCGCTCCGCGCGATGCTGGTGGAGCTGGTCCGCCTGCCGGTGGTCACGCACGTCGAGCTGCGGCCGTTCGGCACGGCGGAGGCGCGGGCGTTCGTCGAGGCGCTTGCCGACGGGCCGGTGACGCCGGAGATCGTCGCCTGGGTCGCCGAGCGGTCGGAGGGCAACCCGTTCTTCGCCGAGGAGCTGATGGCCGCCGGCGTCGAGTGCGAGGACCTGCCCGCGGGGCTGGCCGAGGTGCTGCTGTCCCGGCTGGAACGGCTGTCGCCGGAGGCGCGGCGGGTGGTCCGGACGATCTCGGCGGCGGGCGATTCGGTGGCGCACACTGCGCTGGCCGAGGTCACCGGGCTGGACGAGCTGGAGCTGGACGAGGCGCTGCGCGAGGCGGTGCACCACCACGTGCTGGTCATCGAGCGGGGCGCCTACACGTTCCGGCACGCGCTGCTGCAGGAAGCGGTGTACGCGGACCTCCTGCCGGGGGAGCGGGTCCGCATGCACGCCGCCTACGCCGAGCGGATCCGCCGCACGCCGCAGGGCCGCGGCCACGACGCGAAGCTGGCCTACCACAGCCTGCGCAGCCGGGACCTGAAGGCGGCGCTGCCCGCGTTGCTGCGTGCCGCCGAGGAGGCCGAGCGGCTGGGGGCGCCGGGCGCGGCGTTGCGGCACATCGAGCAGGCGCTGGAGATCTGGGACGCGGTGCCGGAGGCCGACCGTCCCGAGGGTGTCGACGAGCTGAAGCTGTTGCAGGAGGCGTCCTACTTCGCGGCCACCTCGGGTGAGCCGGAGCGGGCGATCGCCTACGGCCGGTCGTCGGTGCACAACCTGCGGCCCGGTGTGCCCCCCGAGAAGGCGGCGAAGGTGTGGCGGCGGCTGGCCGAGGTGCTGCTCAACGCCGAAGGCACGCTGCACGAGGCACTCGACGCGATCAACAAGGCGTGGGACTTGGTCTCCGACGGCGAGCCGAGCAAGACGCGGGCGTGGGTGCTGGCCACGCGCGCCGCGATCCTGCGCAACGCGGGGCAGTACGAGGACTCGCGCTGGAACGCGCACACGGCGGTCGCGGACGCGCGGGCCGTCGGCAACACCGGCGCGGAGGCCGCCGCGCTCGTGACGCTGGGCGCGCTGGACGACGCCGCGGGCGAGCCGGAGGAGGCCAGGGCCCGTCTTGAGGAGGCGGAGCGCAAGGCGCTGGACTCGGGGTCGCTGAACGTCGCGTTGCGGGCGGTCTGCTTCCTGGCGTTCAGCTACGAGGACCTGGGCGAGTACGGCCCGGCGATGGACATCTACCGGCGCGGCATCGAGCGGGCGGAGCAGACCGGGCTGACGTGGAGCATCTACGGGCTGGAGATGCGTGCGCGCCACCTGACGTTGCGGTACCTCAGCGGCGACTGGCCGGCGATGGCGAGCACGAACGCGCCGGCGCGGGGCGTGTCGAGTGTGCTGGCGGCGCGGATGACGTCGTCGTGGCTGCCGTTCGCGGTCGCGCGGGGCCGGGTGGACACGGCGCAGAAGTACCTGGGGGAGTTGCGGCCGCACTGGCGGGCGGAGCCGTTGACGGCGATCGTGAGCGGCGCGACGGGCGCCGAACTGTCGATGTGGCAGGGCGAGTACGAGCAGGCGATCGCGTGGGTGCGGAAGGTCATCGAGTTCCTGTTGTCGTTCGACGAGGGGTACCTGCTCGCCACCGTCCGCCTCGGCGCACTGGGGGTCGAGGCGGCCGCCGCGTGGTCGGCGAGCGCGCGGAAGCGCGGTGACCACGGCGTGGCCGAGCAGGCGGTAGCGGCGGGCCGGAAGCTGATCGAGCACGTCCGGTACGCGGGCGCGAACGGCAAGCCGCGGGCGCAGACGCTCGGCCCGGAGGGGCGGGCGTGGCTGGCACGGGCCGAAGCCTCCGCGAGCGGCCTGGAAGGCCCAGCGGACCCCGCACTGTGGGCGGCGGCCGTCGCCGCATTCGACTACGGCGCGGTTTACGAGCAGGCGATCTGCCGGTGGCACCACGCCGAAGCGCTGTTGTCCACCCAGGGCGACGCGGGTCTGGCCGCGAAGGAGTTGCTGGCCGCGCACGACGTCGCCGACACCCTGAGGGCAGTACCCCTACGCGACGCGGTCCGCGAGGTCGCCCGGCGCGCCCGCATCGAAATCCCGGGCGTGGAGCCACAACCAGCCCCGCGCCCCACCGTCGACCCCCTGACGGACCGCGAACGTGCCGTGCTGGAACGAGTGGCACTGGGCCGGACGAACAAACAGGTCGGCGAAGAGTTGTTCATCAGCGAGAAAACGGTGAGCGTCCACCTGTCACGAGTGATGGCGAAACTAGGCGCCAACCGAAGAGCCGAAGCAGTAGCCATCGCCTACGACAAGGGCCTACTAACCTGACGGCGCACAGCGGCGTGCAGTGAACATAACCCGAGCTGGGTGGTCATCCCGTCGCCTGACACGCAACGATCACCTTGAGCCAGGGCCGCAACCCAGGCCGCCAACCGGCAGCCGAACATGCC
>NZ_JBEXTX010000157.1:0-13668 GCF_040614175.1 Amycolatopsis sp. NPDC006131 | reverse complement strand
ATCACGGTCTCCCACGCCTGGCGTTGTCCGGCCAGCTGTTCAGCGGGGCGAAGCGCTGCGCGCCGTCACCGGCGCCGCCGCGGCCGTCGTGGATGCGGTAGGTGCCCGCGGAGTGCCAGCTCATGCGGATCATCAGGCCGCCGTAGTGGCCGAAGTCGGCGGGCCACCAGTCCTGCGAGGTGGTGAGCACCTCCTCGATGTCGCGCTTGAGGGCGTCGACGTCGAGCTTGGCGAACTCCTTGGCGTAGTTGAAGTCCTTGCCCAGCGGGTTGCTCTTGGAGTCGTGGGCGTGCAGCACCGACAGGTCGAGCTGGTTGGGCCACCAGTCGCGGTTGGTCCGCGGACGCCCGCTCGACTTCGGGGTCGGCGAGTCGATGGCCGGGTTCTCGCTCTCGCTGCCGTGCGAGGTCACCGAGTCGTGCGCGACCGGGCACCCGGCCGCCGCCTTCTTGTCCACCCCCTGCGCGCTCGAGGGGGTGTTGTCCTGGGTGTCGCTCATCTACTTGCCTTCCGAGCTGGCGGTTTCGTTGGGAACTGCGGCGGCCGAGCAGTCGGGGCACACGCCCCAAAAGACGACCTCCGCCTGGTCGATCACGAAGCCGTGGTCGTCCGAGGCGGTGAGACAGGGGGCGTGGCCGACGGTGCAGTCGACGTCGGCGATCGCACCGCAGGAGCGGCAGACGACGTGGTGGTGGTTGTCGCCCACCCGGGACTCGTAGCGGGCGTTCGCGCCGGCCGGCTGGATGCGCCGGATCAGGCCGGCGTCGGTGAGTGCGCGCAGGACGTCGTAGACGGCCTGGTGCGAGACGGTCGGGAGGTCGGCGCGCACCAGCTCGATCACCTTCTCGGTGTCGACGTGCGGGTGGTCGCGCAGCGCGGACAGCACCGCCAGGCGGGGCCGGGTCACACGCAACGAGACAGCCCGCAGCTGCGCCTCGAAGTCCTCCGACGTCACGCGGCAGACCCTAGAGCACTTGTCTGGAACAAATCAAGTTAGGGTCCACCTTCGTGCGGGAGGGGGTCGGCCGGTGTCCGGTTCGCGCGGATCGGGCCGTGGTTCGATGGACCATGCCCACAGTCCCGACGGACCCTGACCGAGGGAACGCCGCAGGCCCAGTTCATCGGCAGTGACGAGGGAAACGCTGGCTAGCGAGCACAACTTCGCGATGACCCATGTCATGCAGGTCACAGCAATTCGAGAGCGGAGAACGCGGTCTCGCAACAGGCTCGTTCACCCGAACGCGCCCAGGACGAGGTGCACCACCTCGACGGTCTCGTCCGGACGTCTGGTTGCTCACCGCTCAAAAGCGGTAACGCAGCAGCCTGCCCATCTCGCGGAAGAGGCGGATCCGTTCGAGGACGGCGAGCTGCGCCCGCACCGTCAGGGAAGCCCGGTCCCGCATCGGCGCGGCCATTTCCGGCGCGTAGAGCACCTGCGCCAGCTCCAAGCCCGTCGCCTCCAGCTCGCGTGGGTCGGCGATTCCCCAGCGCAGCCGGGCGCCCGACCGCCGCACCACCGGGTTCAGCTTCTGCAGCCGGATGCCGAGCGGGCTGAACGCGTCGAAGATCGCTTCGCCCGTGGGCAGGTGGTTCACGATCGCCCGGAACATGGCCCTGCCCTCGTCCGGGTCGAGGTACATCGTCAGCCCCTCCGCGACGATCGCCGCGGGGCGGTCCGCCGGCACCTCCGCCAGCCAGCGCGTGTCGGTGACCGACGAGCCGATCGTCCGGTACCCCGGCCGACCGGCCGGGTACACCTGCTCGCGCAGCGCGATAACGTCCGGGTAGTCGATGTCGAACCACGCCACCTCCGGGCCCGGGTCCAGCCGGAACACCCGGCTGTCCATGCCCGCGCCCAGGTGCAGCACGGTCGCGCGCGGGTGCGAGCGCAGGAAGTCGCGCAGCAGGTCGTCGAACACCTTCGCCCGGGCGGCCACGGACAGGGTCAGGTTCCGGTTCATCCCGAACTTGCCGAAGTCGTAGTCGATGCGCTCCAGCGCCTCCGCCGCGGCGGTGTCGCCGAGCAGCGGGTTCGCCGAGCCCGCGTCGAGGGCCCGCCCGTAGAGGGTGGCCAGATTGGTGGATTGCTCTTCGGTGAACCGCACCCCGGGCATCGCTCTCCTTCAGACACTTCACAAGTTTGTGAAGATTGTACCCAGCACCGCGCGGGTGTACAGCAGCTCGAACCCCTGCCGCTGGGCGTTGTGCTGTGACCGGGACGCCGGCTGGGTCGTCACGACGGCGAAGTCACAGCCCGCCCCGGCCGCGTCGGCGAGCCGGGCGGACAACAGCGCGGTCTGCACGCCCCGCCGCCGGTAGCCGGGCCGGGTCGCGGCCCCGGTGAACTGGGCCAGGCCGTCCACCACGCACATGCTGGCGACACCGGCGACGACCCCGTCGCACAGCGCCACGTACCGACGCACGTTCCCCTCGGACAGGTCGCGCATCGCCCGCGTGAGGACCTCGCGCGAGAATTGGTGGTCCGACGGCGGATCCTGGTCGTCCGGGTGGCCGAAGCCGTCCGCCGCGACATCGAGCCAGGCGGCGAAGTCGTCGTCGCCGCTCGGCCGGATCTCCACACCCTCCGGCAGGACCCGGTCCGCGGCGCCGCGGAGGTCGCGGCCCAGCACGTTCTCGAAGGACTCCAGCCGGTACCCGCGTGCGGTGAGCGCCGCCCCGATCCCGGGATCGACGAGGTGCGCGAGCTCGACCTGCACCGGGCTCCCCACCGCGGCGAAGGCCTTTTCGACGCCCGCCAGGGTCTCCGCGTCCGGCACGCCGCCGAACCCGAGGCCGGCGACCTTGTTCAACGGCGACCCGGCCTCGGCGAAGGTCGCCACTCCCCCGGCGACGGGCAGCACGAACGCGGCCGAACCGGGCCGCTTCCGCGCTTTCTCGGTGGCTTCGGCCATCCGCCGCGCTTCGGCGCGTTCGATGCGCTCGGCCAGCGGGAAATCACAGAACAGTGCGCTCACGGCCGGGAGCGTAGCGGGCGGGCCCGCCGGAGTTCCTCCCATTTCCGGCGCGCTCAGGCCGCCGCGGGCGTGCGCAGGGTCGCCGACACCCGCGCGACGAACTCCGCGTTCGACCGCGTCGTGCGGAGCTGCTCCAGGAACTGTTCGGTGGCGCGCCGCGGATCCTGGCCGGCCAGCGCGCGCCGGACCTCCGTCATCACCGTCAGTTCCGCGGGCGACAGCAGGAGCTCGTCGCGACGGGTGCCGGACGCGAACAGGTCGATCGCCGGGTAGACGCGGTGGTCGGCGAGGGCGCGGTCGAGCCGGAGCTCGGCGTTGCCAGTGCTCTTGAGTTCCTCGAAGAACACCGTGTCCGCAAGGGAACCGGTGCCAACCAGCGCCGTGGCGATGATCGTGAGCGAGCCGCCGTCCTCGACGTTGCGGGCGGCGCCGAGGATCTTCTTCATCGGGTTCAGCGCGCCCGCGTCGACACCGCCGGACAGGATGCGCCCGGAGGCCCGTCCGGCCAGGTTGTACGCCCGGCCGAGGCGGGTCAGCGAGTCGAGCAGCAGCACGACGTCGCGCCCGGTCTCCACCAGGCGTTTCGCACGTTCCAGAGCCAGTTCGGCGACGGCGGTGTGCTCGGCCGGCGCGCGGTCGAAGGTGGACGCGATCACCTCGCCGCGCACGGAGCGGCGGATGTCCGTGACCTCCTCCGGCCGCTCGTCGGCCAGCAGCACCATCAGGTGCACGTCCGGGTGGTTGGTGGCGACGGCGTGCGCGATCGCTTGCAGGACAGAGGTTTTCCCGGTGCGCGGCGGCGCGACGATGAGCGCGCGCTGCCCCTTGCCGATCGGCGCGGCGAGGTCGAGCACGCGGGTGGTGAGCTGGTGGCGGCCGGTTTCCAGCACGAGCCGCTCGTCCGGGTGGACCGGGGTGAGCCGGTCGAACTCCGGACGCCGGACGCCGGGATCGGCGCCGTTGACCGAAATCAGTTCCTGGCCCTCCAGCAGGATCTCGTCACCGCGCCGGAGGCCGTGCGCGCGAACGAGTCCGAAGGGGACAGTGGTGCCGCCGAGGGTGGCGGTCTTGCCGTGGATGTCGAGAATGCCATGACTGGGCATGGTGGTGCTCCAAAAAGGGAAGACGGCGCGGAAAGCGCCGGAACGGGACGACCCGGACTCGCGGTTCGCGGGGAGAGGGGGTCGCAGAGGAAGGAAGGACGATCCCGCGGGCGGCTGGGCCGGCATCCGGGAGATCAAGCGGACTGTAGCCCAGACTCGGCTCACTCCGCAAGAGACAAGCTCGTCGCACCAATTTTGACGAAGAGATTGTGAACAATTTCGTCGACGGTTAGGGTACGGGGCAGCGAACGACGACGTGCGAGGAACGACCTTGATCATCGACTGCCACGGCCACTACACGACCGCCCCGCCTGCCCTCGCGGCGTGGCGCGACCAGCAGATCGCCGCGCTGGACGGCTCCGGCCCCGCGCCGGCCCGCGCCGGCCTCCGGATCAGCGACGACGAGCTGCGGGAGACGATCGAGCCCAACCAGCTGCGGCTGATGGACGAGCGCGGCATCGACGTCACGATCTTCTCCCCGCGCGCGTCGTTCATGGCCCACCACATCGGCGGGTTCGAGACCTCCGCCGAGTGGGCCGCGATCTGCAACGAGCTGTGCTACCGCGTCAGCACCCTCTACCCGGAGCGGTTCGTGCCGGCCGCGATGCTCCCCCAGTCCCCGGGCGTCGACCCGGCGACCTGCATTCCGGAGCTCACCCGTTGCGTCGAGGAGTACGGCGCCGTCGCGCTGAACCTCAACCCCGACCCGAGCGGCGGTCACTGGACCGCCCCGCCGCTGACCGACCGCTCCTGGTACCCGGTCTACGAGAAGATGGCCGAGTACGACATCCCGGCCATGGTGCACGTGAGCACGAGCGTGAACCCCGCCTTCCACACCACCGGCGCCCACTACCTCAACGCCGACACCACCGCGTTCATGCAGCTCGTGCAGGGCGACCTGTTCCGCGACTTCCCGGACCTGCGGCTGGTCATCCCGCACGGCGGCGGCGCGGTGCCCTACCACTGGGGCCGGTTCCGCGGCCTGGCGATGGCGCTGGGCAAGCCGGAGCTGGAGGAGCACGTGCTGAACAACGTCTTCTTCGACACCTGCGTCTACCACCAGCCGGGGTCGGACCTGCTCTTCGAGGTCGTCCCGGCACGCAACATCCTGTTCGCCTCGGAGATGATCGGCGCGGTGCGCAGCGTCGACCCGCGCACCGGCCACCACTTCGACGACACCCGGCGCTACGCCGAAGCCGCGAAGCTGTCCGAAGAGGACTGGGCCGCCATCCGGGAGCACAACGCCCGCCGGGTCTACCCCCGGCTGGACGCGCTGCTGAAGGGCCAGGGCCGGTGACCGCGCCCAAGACCCCGGGCTGGCTCGACTGGCACGCCGACCCGTCCACCCCGCGCTTCCGGCTGCCGCCGGGCACCGTGGACGCGCACTGCCACGTGTTCGGCCCGCAGGCGGAGTTCCCGTTCGCGCCGGAGCGCAAGTACACGCCCTGCGACGCGAGCAAGGAGCAGCTGTTCGCGCTGCGCGACCACCTCGGCGTCAGCCGCAACGTCATCGTGCAGGCCACCTGCCACGGCGCGGACAACTCCGCGATGGTCGACGCCGTGCGTGCCTCGGGCGGGCGGGCGCGCGGGGTCGCGACCGTCCGGCCGGAGGTCAGCGAGGCCGAGCTGCGCGAGCTGGACGCGGCGGGCGTGCGGGGCGTGCGGTTCAACTTCGTGCGACGGCTCGTGGACGCCGCGCCGCACGAGGCGCTGAGCACGATCGCCAGGAAGATCGCACCGCTGGGCTGGCACGTGGTGCTCTACTTCGAGGCCGCCGACCTGCCCGAGCTGGCGGGCTTCTTCGGGTCGCTGCCCGCGCCGCTCGTGGTCGACCACATGGGACGGCCCGACGTGCGAAAACCCGTGGACGGCCCGGAGTTCGGCCGGTTTCTGCGGTTCGTCGAGCGCAACGACGTGTGGGTGAAGGTGAGCTGCCCGGAGCGCCTGAGCGTGTCCGGTCCCCCGGCGCTGCACGGCGAACGCCACGCCTACACCGACGTGGTGCCCTTCGCCCGCCGCGTGGTGACCGAGTTCGAGGACCGCGTGCTGTGGGGCACGGACTGGCCGCACCCCAACCTCACCGATCACATGCCCGACGACGGCCTGCTCGTCGACTACGTCCCGCGGATCGCGGAAACCCCCGCGCTGCAACGGAAACTGCTCGTCGACAACCCGATGCGCCTGTACTGGCCCGGCGAAACCGCCTGAGCCTCCCCCTTCCCCGGAAAGGCATGCAATGCAGCACGCCAACGCGCTGAACCGGTTGAACCGGCTGCCGATCGGCCGGTTCCACAAGATGACCCTGTTCGCGGTCGCGTTCGCCTACTTCTTCGAGTTCGCCGACATCAACAGCTTCGCGACCACCGCACCCAAGCTGATCAAGCTGTGGGGCGTGACCGTCGACCAGGTCGCGTACGTGACCTCGCTGTCGTTCGTGGGCATGTTCTTCGGGTCGATCGTGGCGAGCACGATCGCCGACCGGTGGGGCCGCAAGAACGCGCTGCTGCTGACCACTGTGTGGTTCGGCGTGTTCTCGTTCGCGGCCGTGTTCTCCTGGGACATCGTGTCGCTGGGCGTGTTCCGCGTCCTGACCTCGGCGGGGCTGTCGGCGATGACGGTCGTCGCGGTCATCTACGTCAACGAGCTGTACCCGGCGGCGAACCGCGGCAAGTACCAGGCCTACGCGATCGTGATCGGCATCTGCGGCACGCCGGTGACCAACCTGATCGCGAGCGCCGTGGTGCCGATCAACGACTGGTCCTGGCGGCTGGTGTACCTGTGGGGCGCGCTCGGGGTGCTGCTGGTGCTGTTCACGCGGCACCTCAAGGAATCGCCGCGCTGGTACGAAAGCCGCGGCGACCACGTGAAGGCCGACGCGGTGCTGCGGGAGATCGAGGCGCAGGTCGCCGCGGAGAAGGGCCCGCTGCCGGAGCCGGCGCCGCCGGTCGAGGAGGCCCCGGTGGCCAAGGCGCCGCTGCGGTTGCTGCTGCGCAAGAAGTACCTGATGCCGACGCTGCTGCTGACCGTCCTGTGGGTGACCCAGACGATCGGGTTCTTCGGGTATTCGAGCTGGGCGCCGACGCTGCTGGCCAAGGAGGGGTTCAGCGTCGAGAAGTCGGTGTTCTACGTGGCGCTCACGACGGTCGGCGCGCCGCTCGGGTCGTACCTGGCCGCCCTGGTCACCGACCGGTTCGAGCGCAAGTGGTGCCTGGTGGTGTTCGGCACGGTCATCGCGCTGTGCGGGCTGTGCTACGGGCTGACGTTCAACCCGCTGCTGATCGTCGTGTTCGGGTTCCTGGTGAACCTGTTCGAGCGCGGCTACACCGCACTCGGGTACGCGTACTCGCCGGAGCTGTTCGACACCCGCGGCCGCTCCCTGGGCACGGGCGTGTCGTACGGCCTGGGACGGCTGTCGAACGCGGCGGGGCCGCTGATCGTGTCGTCGCTGTACACCGGCAGCGGGTACCAGGCGGTGTTCCTGTTCATCGCGGGGACCTGGATGGTGGGCGCGGTCGTGCTGGCGATCTTCGGGCCACGCACCCGGCCGGCGAAGACCAAGTCGCGAAAGGCGGAGTCGGCCGAGGTCTGACCGGCGACGGTCAGCCGGTTGCGGCTCGCCCGCACCCACGAGCGCGACTTCCACTAACCCATGTCTCAGGCCGGCACCCACCGAACACCGCATCAGCGTGGCGGCGAAACCCCCTTCCGTTCGTGCTGCTCGGTGTGGTCGCCGTCCTCATCGGACTGACCGACCACCCGCCACACGGGACGGACGTGCTGTACGCCGCGTTCGGGGCCGCTCTCGCGGTGGGCTTGGTGGTGGTCCTCGTGGTGCGGTGGGGACGGGCCGTGCGCACGCTCCGGCTGCTCGCCGATCCGCGAACCGCTTATCAGGGAGATCGAGCGCGCTGCCACTCCACGTCACCTCGGCCGCTCCGGGGAAGGTCCTGGCCGGACTTCCCGGTGGTGACGAGTTCGCCCGCGCGACCCTCACCCTGTGCTCATTGCCCCGGTCCTCGGTGATGCGGCGTCTGCGCCTGCGCACGGTCGCGTTCGCGGCCGTCGTCGCCGCGGGGGTTGCGCTCGAAGGCGCCGCGGCCGTCCTGATCGGCGGGGCCCTGCCGTAGGTGCTGGCGGTGCCGGTCCTGCTCGCCGTCGCGGCCACGGCGCTCTGGCGGGCACGCGTCGCGCACGTGGTGCGGCTGCTCGCGGCCGGGCCGTGGACCTCGATCACCGCCGCGACCATGGCCACCGAGGTCGACGGCGGGCCGGTGTCCGGGTGGGTGGTGCTCCCGGACGGGCTGCGCGGTCGCTTCCACATCGAGCACTGTCCGCCGGACGTCGCGGCCGAGCTCCTGCGGCGGCGGCGGTTGTGGGTCGCGGGCGAGCCGCGTCCGGGCGACGTCGCGGTGGGCCTCCCGGAGGGCGACACCGTCGCCGTCGCCTGGCTCGCCGTGAAAGACCGGCGCGCAACCCAGCCCGGTCACCGGCGCTCCTGACCCCGCACCCGGCCCGCGGCGACGGCACGCAACGCCGATCACCCCCGCTTCTGATCCCCGAACGGCTCGTCCCGCTCCCGCACCGCCGCGCGGAAACCCTCCGTCCGCGCCCGCTCCTGGAAGGCGTAACCCTGCCGGGTGTGCCGGGAGATCCCATCGAACACGGTGCTGATCATCGCCGAGTTGTGGATGCCCTGCGTGGTCAGCGCGCTGTTCAACGCCAGTTTCACCATCATCAGCTGGTTCACCGGCAGCAGCGCGATCCTGGCCACCAGCGCCTCGGTCACCTCGTCCAGCCGGTCCGCCGGCGCGGACTCCACGGCCAGCCCCCACTCGGCGGCCTGCCGCCCGGTGATCAGGTCGCCGGTGAAGAGCAGCCGCTTCGCGCGCTGGTCGCCGAGCCGGTGGGCCCACAGGCCGGTCGCGGGCACGCCCCACACGCGGGTGGGCGGGTAGCCGATCCGGGTGTCGTCGGCGGTCACGATCAGGTCGCAGTGCAGCGCGATGTCGGTGCCGCCCGCCACGCAGAACCCGTGCAGCTTCGCCACCGTCGGCTTGTTCGCGTGCAGCAGGCTGGCGTAGCCGCGGTTGAACCGGCTCATCAGCGCGTAGTCGGCCATCGGGTCCCACTGCCGGGACGGGTCGTGGTTGCGTGCCTGCGCCGCCGCGTCCAGCACGGTCCCGGCGCGGTCCTGGCCTTCCGGCGCCGCACCCTGCTCGGCGAAGATCGACAGGTCGTAGCCGCCGCAGAAACCCTTGCCCCGCCCGGAAACCAGGATCACGTGCACGCGCGGGTCGAGGTCGGCGCGTTCCACCGCGGCGGCCAGTTCGAACGGGGTGTCGGCGGTGATCGCGTTGCCCCGCTCCGGCCGGTCGAACGTGATCCGGGCGATCCGCCCGGTCACCTCGTAGGTCAGGGTCCGGTAGTCCCCGGCGTGCTGCCCGGGCTCGCCGAACAGCGGGTCCGGCCCCTCGGTCCACCCGTCCCGCCACGCCGCGGGACGCGAGCCTGCGTCATCGGTCATCACCCGACCGTAGCGTCAGCCGCGCACCGGCAGCAGCCGCACGACCTGCAGCGCCGTCGCCAGTTCGGCGACCGCCTTCGGATCGCCCAGCCCGCGGCCGGTCAGCTCCTCGACCCGCCGCAACCGGTAGCGCACGGTGTTGGCGTGGCAGTAGAGCCGCTTGCCCGCCTCCGCGGCGGACCCGGCGCAGGCGAACCACGCGTCGAGGGTGTCGACCAGCACCTTCCGGTCGGCGGGCGGCAGGTCCAGCAGCGGGCCGAACACCGTGCTCGCGACCCGCTCGGCCTCCCCGGGCGCGGCGGCGATCAGCACGGCCACCGGCGCGTCGTCCCAGGGCGCGACGTCGGCCCGCCCGGGCGGCAGGGTGCCCAGCGCCAGCCGCGCGAGCCGCAGCGCCCGCGGGGTTTCCCGCAGGTGCGGGTAGGCGGGGCTGAGCCCGATCCGCGCGGTGGCCCGGCCGCGCAGCAGGTCCGGCAGCCGCTCCCCCAGCGAGGGGTACGGCAGCGCCAGCACGCCGATGTGCTCCTCGGGCGAGAGCCGCCACGCCGAACGGATCCCGCCCGCCCGCAGCCGCGGCTCGATGCCGACCAGAGAGCGTTTTCCCAGCTCCGGGTTCTCGGCGGCCACGACCACGAAGCAGCCCTCGACCGGCAGTCCCAGCGTCTGCGCGGCCTCCCACAGGGTGTCCTGGCTGCCGAGCACACCGGTGAACAGCGCCTCCACCAGCATCGACCGCTCGTGCTCGCGTTCCAGCATGATCTGCGACGCGGTGTCCCGGTAGGCGTCGGCCATCGCGTCGGTGTAGGTCCCGACCAGCCGCCACACCGTCGCCGCGAAGTCGACCAGAACCCGGTCGTCCACCTCGGACGCCCGCGCCTTGGCCACCAGCGCGTCCCACAGGTGCGCGAACCCGACGCGGTAGGCCCGCACCACCTCCGGCAACGGGGCACCCTGCTGGGCGCGCTCGCGTCCGGTGGCCCACGGCGCGGACAGGTCGGGCGCGTGCTCGCTGACGAACTGCCGCAGGATCAGCTCGGCGTTGTCCCGCACCGACTGCCGAAGCGACCCGGCGGGCACCGGATCCCCGGCCTGGTAGAGCACGACCTCGCGGCGGATGCGTTCGGAAACCGCGTCGGCGAGGTCGTCGAGCTCGCCGAGCAGTGCGGTGACCAGGGCGTCGATGCCCGAGTTGTCCGTTGGCACCCCGGCAGCTTAAATGCGCCCGCTTTGTCCCCCGCCACAAAACCCCGCGGTGGTGAGTTGTCGCCGGGGACATGGGCTGCGGTGAACGGTTCACCGAGGATTGCGCCATCCGGCGCAATCCCGGCACCGCCGCCGGGCACGCGCCGCCCACCACAGGAGAACATCGATGCCACACGCTGACAACGACGTCGGCCGCCGGGCCTTCCTGGCCAGGATCGGGGTGCTGGGCGCCGCGGTCGCCGCCGGGAGCCTGCTCCCCGGGACGGCCACGGCCGCACCGCGACCGGTCCGCGCCGCGGGCCTGACCGACGTGGTCGCCGCCCTCCGCCCGGTGCTCGCCGAACTCGCGCGCGACACCCTCAACGGCCTGGTCGTGATGACCTGCCCCGGCCCGGACGCCTACTCCCGCGCCCAGGGCACGCCACGCACCGAACCGGGCGCGCTGGAGGCCAGGGCCACCGACTTCCTGATCAAGGCGCTCGACGAGTACGTCCCGTTCCCGGACCAGCTCGCCACGCCGCTCACGCAGAGCCTCGCCACCGGGCTGTCCGGCACACCACTGCCGTCCACGCTGCTGGACCTGCCGCTCAGCAGCGTGCGGACCCTGGACGCGGCCCTGCGCACGCTGCTGGAGAACGACGACACCCTGCCGCTGTCCTCGGTGATCGCGATGCTGCTGAACCTGGTCGCCACCGAGGTGAACCCGCTCGCGCTCGGCGGCGCGTTCCTCTCCCCGTTCGCGCGGCTGTCCTACGCCGACAAGTGCCGCGTCTTCGAACAGCTCGAAGGCCCGCACCCCGGCCTCGTCGCGCTGCTGGACGCGAACCTGCCCGAGCCGCTCCGCGCCTCGGTGTCCGGCGTCCTGCGGTTCGTGGCCGGCGCGGTGCTGGAGTTCGCCTCCTACGGCAGCAGCTGCGAGTGGGCGGTGTTCGACCGGGCCACGAAGACGATCAGCGCCCGCCCGGTCGGCTGGCAGCTGTCCGGCTACCAGCCGCACGGCGTGGTGCACGGCTGGGACGACTTCCTCGGGTACTACCAGGGCCGCACGAAGGTGGAGAACGTCTGATGCGTGACGTCATCGTCATCGGCGCCGGGGCGGGCGGCTCAGTGGTCGCCAAGGAACTGGCCGGCCGCGGCCTGGACGTGCTCGTCCTCGAAGCGGGCGGGTACGCCGACCCGGAGACCGACTGGACCCACTACGAGAACGACGCGAACAACCCGCTCACCGGCTTCATGCGGTTCGGGCCGGCGGACCGCACCCGGCCGGCGTGGTTCCGCGAGACCCCGCAGAACTCGCTGCTGTGGCAGCTGGCCGGGGTCGGCGGCACCACGCAGCACTACTTCGGCAACTCGCCGCGCGCCTACCCGGGCGTGTTCGCCGGCTACGACGGCCGCGACGCCGGGGCCTACGACACCGCGCACCTGTTCCCGTTCACCTACGCCGACCTGGTGCCCTACTACGAATGGGTCGAGGCCACCCTGCCGGTGCACACCGCGGCGATGGGCACCAAGGAGTCGGTGTTCTTCCGCGGCTGCGAGAAGCTCGGCATGGCGCTGCAGACCACGAAGACCACGACCGGCGACTCCTACCGGCCGCAGGAGAACGCGATCCTGCCGCCCGGCGGCACCGCGGGCCGGTTCAGCGGGCACGACGACCCGCGCGTGCAGTGGCCGCTGGCCACCGGCTGCACCTTCTGCGGCTACTGCTTCCAGGGCTGCAAACACCCGGCGGGCGCACCGCGCACCATGGCGGCCAAGCGGAGCGCGGACAACTCCTACATGCCGATGGCGCTGACCGCCGACGCGTGGTCGCCGCACGGCAAGCCGGTCTCGCTGGTCACCGACGCGTTCGTCACGCGCATCCGGTCCGAGCAGCGCGGCGGCGAGACGGTCGCGACCGGCGTGTCGTGGCGCTCGGTCACCACGGGCGAGGAGCACACCGAGGACGCCCGGGTGGTGGTGCTGTCCGCTGGCTGCACCGAGAACCCGCGGCTGTGGTTCAACAGCGGGCTGCCCAACCCCAACGACTGGGTCGGCCGCGGCTACACCGACCACTACTTCGACTGGGTGATCGGCCTGTTCGACGACTACACCGGGTCGACCAAGGGCGCGGCGTCGGCGGCGCGGGCGGACTTCCCCGGCCGCGGCGGCATCATGAACGTCGGGCTGCCGCCGGCGATCCAGCAGTTCGCGCTCACCTTCTCCGACAGCGGGATCCGCGGGCAGTACGGCAACGGGCGCGGTTTCACCGGCCCGTGGGACGGCCCCACCGGGCGGCTGATGGGCGAGGAGCTCAAGGAGGTGCTGACCCACGGCGCGGACCGGTTGTTCAACATCCTGGTGATGACCGACGACGACGTCGAGCCGCACAACCGGGCGACGTTGTCGGCGCTGCCCGCGGACGAGCACGGGCCGGTGGCGAAGGTCGAGGTGCGGCAGCGGGCGCGCTCGGCGCGCACGGTGGCGAACCGGGAGTTCCTGGCGCGCAAGGCGGTCGAGGTGGTCCGCGCGGCCGGGGCGCGGAAGGTGTTCCGGATCGACTGGCCGCCGCTGATCCTGCACGTCCACTCGTCGATGCGGATGGGACCGTCCGAACGCGACTCGGTGCTGGACGACGCGGCCGAGGCCCGCTGGGTGCGGCGCCTGTTCGTCGCCGACAACTCCGCGCTGGCCAACGCGCTGGGCGGCCCCAACCCGACGCTGACCAGCCAGGCCGTGGCGACCCGCACGGCGGAGCAGATCGTGCGGCGCTACTTCGGCGGCGACGGCTGGGTGCGCACGGAGTCGCCCGTGGTGTCCACGGACGCCCGCGTCACCCGGCGATTCGCGCAGGTGGCCGCGGCCTGAGCGCGGCGGCCGCCGG
>NZ_JBEXTX010000156.1:0-13673 GCF_040614175.1 Amycolatopsis sp. NPDC006131 | reverse complement strand
CGGGTTGGTCAGCAGCTGCAGGCCGTGCCGCGCCATCCACTCGGCCTCGCGCTGGTAGTAGTTCGTGGCGAACAGGTTGTTCACCGCGCGCCAGTTCCTGTCCTACATCGACATCGGCAAGCAGGAGGGCGCGGAGGTCCTCACCGGCGGCGGGAAGGCCGACCTCGGCGGCGAGCTGGCCGGCGGCTACTACATCCAGCCGACGGTGTTCGCCGGTGACAACAAGATGCGGATCTTCCAGGAGGAGATCTTCGGCCCGGTCGTGTCGGTCACGAAGTTCGACGACTACGACGACGCCATCAAGATCGCCAACGACACACTGTACGGGCTGGGCGCGGGTGTCTGGTCGCGCGACGGCAACACCGCGTTCCGCGCCGGCCGGGAGATCCAGGCTGGTCGCGTGTGGACGAACTGCTACCACGCCTACCCGGCGCACGCGGCGTTCGGCGGCTACAAGCAGTCCGGCATCGGGCGGGAGACCCACAAGATGATGCTCGACCACTACCAGCAGACGAAGAACCTGCTGGTGTCGTACTCGCCGAACGCGCAGGGGTTCTTCTGATCATGAGCCGGGTGGATCTCACCGACGCCGCCGCGGACCTGCTGCGGCGGCTGGCCGGACAGCACGGTCCGCTGATGTTCCACCAGTCCGGTGGGTGCTGTGACGGCAGCGCGCCGATGTGCTACCCGGCCGGGGAGTTCCGCACCGGCGGATCCGACGTGCACCTCGGCGACCTCGCGGTCGCCGGGGTGCCGGCCCCGATCCCGGTGTGGATGTCGGCCGCGCAGTTCGAGTACTGGCGGCACACGCACCTGACGATCGACGTGGTTCCCGGCCGGGGCAGCGGGTTTTCGCTGGAAGCCCCGGAGGGTGTGCGGTTCCTGATCCGGTCGCGGTTGCTGACCGACGAAGAGTTGTCCGAACTGGACTGAGAGGACGGGGCATGGGCGGGTACGCCGGCGTCTACGAGGAAAGTCTGCGTGATCCGGAGGGTTTCTGGACCTCCGCCGCATCGGCGATCAGCTGGACGCGGCAGCCCGATCGCGCGCTGGACGCCGAGCGCCCGCCCTGGTACCGGTGGTTCCCCGGCGGCAGGCTGAACACCTGCTACAACGCGCTGGACCGGCACGTCGCCGCCGGGCACGGTGACCGCGTCGCCCTGATCTACGACTCGCCGGTCACCGGTTCGTCGGCCCGCTTCACCTATACGGAGTTGCTGGACGAGGTATCCCGGTTCGCCGGAGCGCTGCGCGGGCTGGGCGTCGAGCGCGGCGACCGGGTGGTGCTGTACCTGCCGATGATCCCGCAGGCGGTGATCGCGATGCTGGCGTGCGCGCGGCTGGGTGCGGTGCACTCGGTGGTGTTCGGCGGGTTCGCGCCGAAGGAGCTGGCCGTGCGGATCGCCGACGCGCGGCCGAAGGTGGTGGTGTGCGGTTCGTGCGGCATCGAGCCGACGCGGGTGATCGAGTACAAGCCGATCGTCGACGAGGCGATCGCGTTGTCCGGCGAGTCGCCGCAGGTGGTCGTGTTCCAGCGGGAGCAGGTGCAGGCCGCGCTGCGACCGGGCGAGCACGACTGGGCCGATCTGGTGGCGAACGCTTCGCCGGTGTCCTGTGTGGAGGTTGCCGCGACGGATCCGTTGTACGTGCTGTACACGTCCGGCACGACGGGCAAGCCGAAGGGCGTGGTGCGGGACAACGGCGGGCACGCGGTCGCGCTGGCCTGGTCGATGGCGAACATCTACGACATCGGGCCGGGCGACGTGTGGTGGACCGCGTCCGACGTCGGGTGGGTCGTCGGGCACTCCTACATCGTCTACGGACCGCTGCTGGTGGGCGCGACGACCGTGCTGTACGAAGGAAAACCGGTCGGCACGCCCGACGCCGGCGCGTTCTGGCGGATGGTCTCGTCGTACGGGGTGAAGGCGCTGTTCACCGCGCCGACGGCGGTGCGGGCGATCAAGAAGGTGGATCCGTCGGGTGAGTTGCTGCGGGACATGCCGACGCTGCGGACATTGTTCCTGGCGGGCGAGCGGCTGGATCCCGAGACGTACCACTGGGCGACGGCGCGGCTCGGGGTGCCGGTGGTGGACCACTGGTGGCAGACCGAGACGGGGTGGGCGATCGCGGCCAACCCGCGCGGGCTGGAGCCGTTGCCGTTGAAGCCGGGCTCGCCGAGCGTGCCGATGCCCGGTTACGACGTGCGGATCCTGGCGGAGTCCGGCGAGGAGCTGCCGCGCGGCGCGGAGGGCGCGGTGTGCGTCCGGTTGCCGCTGCCGCCGGGCACGCTGCTGGGCTTGTGGAACGACGACTCGCGGTACGTGTCGTCGTACCTGTCGCGGTATCCCAGGTACTACCTGACCGGCGACGGTGGTTTCGTCGACCAGGACGGCTACCTGTTCGTGATGGGCCGGACCGACGACGTGATCAACGTGGCAGGACACCGGCTGTCGACGGGCGCGATGGAAGCCGTGCTGGCGGCGCATCCCGCGGTGGCGGAGTGCGCCGTGGTCGGGGTGGCGGATTCGTTGAAGGGCCAGCTGCCGCGGGGTTTCGTCGTGCTGAAGGCGGGCGCGTCCGCGGAGGGCCTGGAGGAGGAGCTGGTGGCCGCGGTGCGCCGGGACATCGGCGCGGTGGCGGCGTTCCGCTCGGTGACGGTCGTGGACGCGCTGCCGAAGACGCGATCGGGCAAGATCCTGCGCAAGTCGATGCGAGCGATAGCCGAAGGCCGCGACGAGGCGGTGCCGTCGACCATCGAGGACCCCGCGGTGCTGGAGAAACTGCGCGAGGTGCTGTCATCGGGGTAGGGAACCGTCGCGGGATCCTCGATCGCGGAGACGGCCACAAACGACAAGAAGTCGCTTCGACTGCCTGTCCTCGAGCTGCTGCGCGGCCTCGACGGTGGCGGGCCGTAGGTCCTCGGCCGCGACGGACCGGAGCCCCGCCATCTGACCGAGGCCACCCCGCGGATTCGCCACCGCACCCGGCAGTTGTCCACCCGCACCACGGGAGCCCAGCCAGGCCGTTGGCCACACCGGAAAGCCAACGTCCGAAAACCAGGCCGGAAAACGTCCTCCCCCACCGCATACTGGTCGGGTGCGACTGCGGACCCACATTGCCAACTCGCCGGCTGTCGTCGATCATCGGCTGGATCCCTACCGCGACCGCGTCGCGCGGTTGCTCGACTCCGACGGCCGGACCGCGGGCTACCTGCTGTTGCTCACGCAGGTCTGGTACGAGGCGCGCGGGCCTTGGTGGCGCCGCACTTGGTCGGCGGGCGTCGAGAGGCTCGACTGGTTCGCCGAGGTGCTCACCGACGGCGAATGGCTCCACACCGACGGCGGCTGGATGTACACCGAGGACGCCGTCGCCGAACTGTCCTCCGGCACCTTCGACTGCTACGGCCGGGAATTCGCGATCAGCTGGTTGACCGGCGACGAGGCGGCCGAAGCCCGCGGGCGGTTCGGCGTCTGAGACCGGAGCCGTTCAGGCGGCCGGGCCGTGTGCGAGGACCCGCACCGACGGCCGGCCCTTCCGGCTGGTCAGCGAGAGGTCCACCCACGTCGCGTTGTTGGTGCGGTCCGCCTCGGTGAAGTGCCCCTGCGCGTCGGCCGTGGCGATGAGCCGGTAGTGGCCGTCGGGGAGGCCGGTGATGTCCACGAACTGGTCCGGCAGCGTCGACGCGTACCGGTCCGCCCACCCGACGGACAGCCCCATCGTCACCGTGAGCGAACCGCGGTCCCCGCAATCGCTTTCCGAGTACACTTTGGACCGCGGGGCACCGGGCAGGGAGCGCCGGTAGGAGTTCGTGTCGTAGAAGCAGAACCCGGCCTTCGCGGCCACGCTCACCACGCCGCCGTCCAGCCGCACAAGCTGGTAGGTCTCGAGGTCGCGGATGTGCCAGTGGTCGTGCCCGTCGCCGCCGTACACGAGCCCGGCCGGAACGCCCACGTCCGCCCGCGAGCCATCCGCCCGCGAGACCCGCTGCACGACCCGGAACGGCGCGTCCACGGACACGCGGGACGCCTCGACCTCGAACGGCCCCCGCCCCACGTTCACGATCGTCGCCGAGAACCGGAGCTGCTGCTGGCCTGCCGGGCTCGTCGTGACCTTCACGTCGCTGAGCGGCGCCATGCCGAGGTCGGGACGCAACTCGTCCTCGGCCGACGCCACCCCGGGGACGAACAGGAGAGCCGCCAGCACAAGCAGCCCGATCCGGCGGAGCACGGTTTACCTCCGGCAACAGTCAGCGGTTGCCGGAAACGCACCCCGCGCTCGGCCACATCGACATCGACGCCAGACGATCTTATTGCCTCCACAGGCGCTGCGCCCGCCGGGCGGACAGCAAGATTGCGGGCCAAGCACGGTGATGACCCCGCAGCACGGTGCTCATTCGGCCGAAGAGGACTCCAGGCCCTGGTTCGCGTCCTTCCAGAGTCGCCGTGCGCGGTGCCGTATCCGCTGCGTCGCGCCGGTTCTGCTGACCTCGTCGAGGACGCCCAGCAACGCGGAGACCGGATGACCGCCTTCGAGCCAGTCCAGGGCACGGGCGGACCAGTAGTCGCTGCCACTGGTCAGCGCGAGACGCAGCAGTTCCTCCCACGGTGGGTCAGCAGGCACCCCGGCGGTCGCGCGTTCGACCTCGGCGTAGTGGAGCTCGAGCATCGGCAGCAGGGGCACGAGCCAGTCCAGCGAGTGGACGCGCCCGGCCCGTCATCGAGCACCCACCGCCCCTGGCCGTCGAGACCGAGCACGCGCCCGCCCGCCTGAAGCACGGGCTGCCAGTCGATCTCGTCCACGCCGTCGGCGTCGGCCACACAAAGCGGTCGTCCCAGGCATCTCCGCTGGCGGGCAGGCCCGGGTGGCTCGCCTCGAACGCACCCGTCACATCGACGTCGCCCGAGCGCTGCTGATCGCTTGCGCGCCTTGGGTGGTTTCGGGAGGTGCTTCGATCGAGGTGCGGCGGTCGGCAGCCCGCGATCTTTACGAACGTGGGCCCCAGCGTTGGAGCCACTTATCACGCGCTCAGCCGGCTGAAGCTGCTGATCTCACGATCCTCAGCCCCAACACCCTGACCTGCGATCCAGTGCCCCCGACGGGGTTCGAACCCGCACTGAATCGATTTTAAGTCGACTGCCTCTGCCGGTTGGGCTACGGGGGCACCGTCAGCCTAGGCGAACGGCCCCCGCGGCCCCAGCGCAGGTCAGGACTTCGAAGCCCGCGTGAACTCTTCCTTCGGGTTGTTGATCTGCCCCAGCGACACGACCTCGCGCCGGAACAGGCCGCCCAGCATCCAGTCCAGCAGGATGCGCACCTTGCGGTTGAACGTGGGCATCGCCTTGAGGTGGTAACCGCGGTGGAAGAGCCAGGCCGGGAAGCCCTTGATCTTCAGGTTCAGCGCGTCCGCGACGCCCTTGTGCAGGCCGAGGCCGGCCACCGCGCCGAGGTTCTTGTGGAAGTAGTCCACCGGCTGGCCGCCGCGCAGCGTCTTGATGATGTTCTTCGCCAGGTGCCGCGCCTGCCGGACCGCGTGCTGCGCGTTCGGCGGGCAGGTGGCCGTCGGGTCGCTCTCGGTGCGCGACAGGTCCGGCACCGCGGCGTTGTCGCCGGCGGTCCAGACGTCCGGGTGGCCGACGACCTGCAGCGCGGCGGTCGCCTCGACCCGGCCGCGCTTGTCGATCGGCAGGTCCGAGTTGGCCAGCACCGGGTTGGCCTTCACACCGGCGGTCCAGATGATCGTGTCGCTGTCGAACTCGGTGCCGTCCGAGAGGACCACCCGGCCGTTCTCGAACGACTTCGCCGCCGTCGACAGGTAGACCTCGATGCCGCGCTTCTCCAGCTGCTCGACCGTCCACACGCCGAGCGTCTCGCGAACCTCGGGCAGGATCCGGCCCGCGGCCTCGACGAGCACCCAGCGGATGTCCTCCGGCTGGATGTTCTCGTAGTACCGCGTCGCGAACCGGGTCATGTCCTCGAGCTCGGCCAGCGCCTCGATGCCCGCGAACCCGCCGCCGACGACGGTGAAGGTGAGCAGGCGCTTGCGCAGCTCGGGGTCCAGCGTGCTGGCCGCCTCGTCGAGCTTGGTCAGCACGTGGTTGCGCAGGTAGATGGCCTCACCGATGGTCTTGATGCCGATGCCCTCTTCGGCGAGACCGGGGATCGGCAGCAGCCGCGGCACGGCGCCGAGCGCGACCACGAGCACGTCGTAGTTCAGCTGCTCGATGTGCCCGTCGGCGGCCTCCACCGTGACGGTCTTGCGCTCGTGCTCGATCTTGTTGACCCGCGCCGTCAGGACGTGGCAACGCTTGAGCACGCGCCGCAGCGGCACCACGACGTGGCGCGGTTCGATGGCCCCAGCCGCCGCTTCCGGCAGGAACGGCTGATAGGTCATGTGCGGCTGAGGGTCGACGATCGTCACGGAGGCTTCGTTGGCGCGGAGCTTCTTCTGGAGTCCCAACGCGGTGTAGAGCCCGACGTAACCGCCACCCAGAATGAGGATCCGAGTCGGTTCCGACTTCGCTGCGGCCATAGGCACATCTTCCCACTCCCACGAGCTGGGCGCTCGTAGACCCTCCCCACCTGTGACCAGGGTCGCGGACCAGCGCGAAACGATTCAGAGGAGCCCGGCCACAGCGGCCGCACGGCCCAGCACGTCGCGCAGCATGGCCGGGGTGAGGCGTCCGGTGAAAGTGTTCTGCTGCGAGACGTGAAATGACCCAAAAAGGTGAAGATCGGGGGTCCCGGACAGGACGATGTGAGCGCCGTGGCCGAACTTGGGCGCCGGTTTCGGCACCGCCCAGGTCTGCGCCAGCACCGGCAGCAGCGCCTGCCAGCCGAACGCGCCGAGCACGACCACCGCGCGGAGTGTCGGAAGTAACAGCTCGAACTCCCGCACCAGCCAGGGGCGGCAGTTGTCCCGCTCCGAGGGCAGCGGCTTGTTGGCAGGCGGCGCGCACTTGACCGGCGCGGTGATGCGGACACCCCGCAGCTCCAGGCCGTCGCCGATGTGGGTGGACGTCGGCTGCGACGCCAGCCCGAGGTCGTAAAGCGCCTGGTAGAGGAAGTCGCCGGAGCGGTCGCCGGTGAACATCCGGCCGGTGCGGTTCGCGCCGTGCGCGGCCGGGGCGAGCCCGACGATGGCCAGCGACGCGTCCGCGGGCCCGAACCCGGGCACCGGGCGGCCCCAGTACGTCCAGTCGGCGAAGGCGGCCCGCTTGGTCGCGGCGACCTCCTCGCGCCACTCGACGAGACGCGGGCAGCGGCGGCATTCGCTGACCGCCGTGTCCAGTTCGGCGAGGGTGCGGGGCTTTCGTCGGGTCACATCGTCAGTGTGCTCCGCTAGGTTGGCGATCATGCCGGAAACCCCCGAAGAGGAGACGAAGACCGAGGCCGCGCCCGAGCCGAGCGACGACCTCGTCACCACCCAGCACACGCTCACGGTCAAGCGGCGCAAACTCGCCTACACCGCCCAGACCGGACGAATCGTGCTGCGCAAGGAGGTGCACACCGACGGCAAGTTCGACGGGCACACCGCCAAGGCCGAGGTGTTCCTCACCTCCTACACGCTGGACGGCGCGGAGCCGGGTTCGCGGCCGGTCACGTTCGCGTTCAACGGCGGCCCCGGCTCGGCGAGCGTGTGGCTGCACATGGGCGTGCTGGGGCCGCGGCGGGTGGTGTCCGGCGACGTCGACTCGCCCGAGCCGCCGCCGTACCGCGTGGTGGACAACCCGGAAACCCTGCTGGCGCACAGCGACCTGGTGTTCATCGACCCGGTGTCCACCGGCTACTCACGGCCGAAGAAGGGCGAAAGCACCAAGGAATACCTGGGATTCACCGCCGATGTGGAGTCCGTCGCGGAGATCATCCGGCTGTGGACGTCGCGCAACGGCCGGTGGCTGTCGCCGAAGTACCTGGCCGGCGAGTCGTACGGCACGCTGCGCGCGGCGGCGCTGGCCGGGCACCTGCAGGAGCGGCACGGGTTCTACCTGAACGGCCTGATGCTCATTTCGAGCGTGCTGGACTTCGGCACGATCCGCTTCACCGAGGGCAACGACCAGCCGTACCCGCTGTTCGTGCCCACGTACGCGGCGATCGCGCACTACCACGGCAAGCACGGCAAGCGGAAGCTGGCGGACGTGCTGGCCGAGGCCGAGGACTTCGCCGCACGCGAGCTGCCGTGGGCGCTGTCGCGGGGTTCGCGGCTGACGCCGGAGGAGAAGGCGGCGGCGGTGCGGAAGCTGGCGTCGCTGACCGGGCTGGACGAGTCCTATGTGGACCGGGTGAACCTGCGGATCGAGCACGTGCGGTTCTTCACCGAGCTGCTGCGGGAGCGCGGCCTGACCACGGGCCGGATGGATGGCCGGTTCACGACGTGGGAGCCGGACGGCGGACGCGAACTGATGAGCGACGACGCGTCGGTGTCGCGGATCATCGGGGCGTATTCGGCCGGTTTCAACCACTACGTCCGGTCCGAGCTGGGCTACGAGAACGACCTGCCGTACGAGGTCCTGTCGATGGACGTGGTGCGGAACTGGTCGTACTCGGAGTTCGAGGGCCGCGCGGTGTCCGCGGTGGAGGCGCTGAGCGCGGCGATGCGGGCCAACCCGCACCTGAAAGTGCACGTGGCCCTGGGCTACTACGACGGCGCGACGCCCTACTACGCCGCCGAGCACGTGCTGGCGCACCTGCAGATCCCGGAGAACCTGCGCGGCAACATCGAGTCGGCCTACTACCCGGCCGGGCACATGATGTACGTGCACGAGCCGTCGCGGGTGCAGCAGTCCAAGGACCTGGCCGAGTTCGTGCGGTCGAGCAGCAACCGCTGACGGCGCGTGCCGCCCCGCTCGGCGCGCGGGCGGCACGGTGAGTTTTGCTCCACTCGGAGCAGTTGGTTCCCGGCAAGCGGGGAATCCGGCCGCTGTGGCGGAGGAACCGGACCCGGCGGTGCTCGCCTCGATGCGCCGCCGCCTGCGCGTCGGCTCAGCCCTGGTGACGGTCGCGCTGCTCACGGCGGTGCTGGCCGTCGCCGTCGGCTGGGTGAGCATCTCCACGGCCGCGGCTCCGATAGCCGGTCTCACTGTCGGCGCTGCCCTCGGCTGGTGGCAGTACGCGCACATCCGCGCGTGAAGGGCCGCCCCCGCCGGTGCGGGAGCGGCCCTTCCGTCACCACCTCAGCCGCGCAGGTACGCGGCTCCCCTGGTCACCGCGGCGTAGGCGTCCACCGCTCCGTGGCCGTAGAAACCGTTGAACGACGGGCTGCCCTGGCAGGTCGCGGTGTACGAGTCGTCCCGGCCCTCGTCCAGGTAGTCGACCGTCGCGGGGACCGGGCACGCGATCGGCGCCGCCGTGCCCTCGATGATCCGCTGCACCGCGTCCGGGCTCATCGTGATCCCGCCGCGGCCCGCCCGGCCGTACTCGGACACGATCAGCGCCGCCACGCCGCTCGCGTGCGGGGTGGCCATCGACGTGCCCTGCAGGAACTGGTAGTACGCCGCCCGGCCGTCCTTCGTGACCGCCTTCTGCACGCCCGCGGCCGCGCCTTCGGGGGTCACGTTGCCGTCCGCGTCGATCATGCCCTCGGCGACACCGACGTTGCGCGGGTACGCGGACAGGATCATGTTCTCGTTGGTGCGGTACCAGTCCGTGCCGAACCCGTCGCGGAAGAAGCCGCCCGGCGCGGACACCGAGATCTGCTCCAGGCCGTAGTTCGAGTAGTCCGCCTTCGCGCCGGACGGGCCGAACGCGGAGACCCCGATGGTGTGCGGTCCTTCGACCGGCAGCGACAGGCAGGTCGCGTTGTCGATCGTGCGCGGGTGCGCCGACGACGCCGGGTAGTCCGGGCTCGTCGTGTCCGGCTGCGGCGCGCCCAGGTCGGTGTGCTGGTTGCCCAGCGCCGCGACCTCGGTGACGCCCTTGCGGTAGGCGTAGTTCATCGCCCGCGTCATGGCCTCGGTGATCGTGCGCTGCTCGATCTGCTGCTCGGCCGAGTCCGCGGGGTTCGAGGCGCAGTTGTAGAGCCACGGGTCGACGTAGAAGGACATGTTGACCACGTCGATGCCCGCGTCGCCGGCGTAGGTCAGCGCGTCGACGACCGGCTGGAGGAAGAAGAGCCCGTAGTCCTGGCCCGCGCGCAGGTTCACGATCGTCACGTTCGGCGCGACCCCGGAGATGCCGAACCCGTCCGCGGCCGCGGCGATCGTGCCGGCGACGTGGGTGCCGTGCCCGTTGTCGTCGTGGTCGGCGGGGTCGACGCAGCCGCGGAACTCGCACGGCCCGTCCACGACCGCGCCGGTCGGGTCGGTCGGGATGTCGCGGGTGAAGTTGCGGGACGCGCCGCGGTCGAAGTTGGGGGCGATGTCGGGGTGCGTGCCGTCCACGCCGGTGTCGATGATGCCGACCTTGACGCGCTTGTCGCCCGGCTGCACGGTGCGCGACATGTCCGAGCGCACCGACTTGAGGCCCCACAGCTGGTCGTCCAGCGGGTCGGTGCCGGTGGCGCCGGTCGTCGCGCCGCTGCTCTTGGGCGCCTGGCGGCCTTCCTTCTCCACGTCGGGCCGCTTCGGCGCGACCTTGCCGGTGGGGGCGTGGCCGATGGCCGTCGCCTTCGCCGCGCCGTAGACGGCGTCGTCGGCCGACACGCGTTGCACGAAGCCGTTCGCCGGGGCGGTGGCCGTGATCAGGCCGACCGCCGTGTTGGTCCGCACCACGGTTCCGCCGGCCTCGCGGATGGCCTGCTCGGCGGCGGCGACGCTCTGTTCGCCGGAGGCCAGCACGGTGAACTCCGTGGCGGGCCCGGACAGCGCGGCGGGTTGTGCGCTCGCGCTGGGAAGAACGACGGCCCCGCCGATCAGCGGGACCGCGAGCGCCGCGATGAGCAACCTGGTTCGTCTCAAGGAACTCCTCCTCATCAGGGTGAGGAGGAACCTACCTTCCGGATCGCCCGATCCGGTACGAAAACCCTACCTTCGTCGGGTGCGGGAGCCGCGCGGCTCAGGCGAGCGAAAGCGCGATCCCGTCGAGGATGTCGTGCTCGCTGACCACCAGTTCGGCCGGCCCGCCGCGGCGCCCGATCTCCTCGGCGAGGATCTGCACGATCAGCCCGCCGCCGCCGATGACGTCGACGCGGCCGGGGTGGATCACCGGGTTCGCGGCGCGCGCGTCGTGGTCGGCCTCCAGCAGGTGCCCCGACACGCGGGTGATGTCGGCCGGGGTCAGGCGCGACAGGTGCGTCCGCTCCGAGTCGTACTCGGGCAGCTCCTGGGCCACGGCGGACAGCGTGGTCACCGTGCCCGCGACGCCGATCCAGGTGCGGGCCTTCGACACGTCCACCACGTCGAACGCCTCGGCGAGCACACTGGTGGCGAACTCGCGCGCGGCCACGATCTCGTTGGATGTCGGCGGGTCCGACTTCAGCGCGCGCTCGGTGATCCGCACGCAGCCGATGTCGACCGACTTCGCCGCGGTGACCGAGGCGCGCTTGCCGTCCCACTCGCCGAGCACCAGCTCGGTCGAGCCGCCGCCGACGTCGACCACCAGGAACGGCCCGTCGTCCGGGTCCTGCTCGCCGACCGCGCCCATGAACGACAGGCGAGCCTCCTCGTCGCCGGAGATCACCTCGGCCTCCACGCCGAGGACCTCGCGCGTCATCGCGAAGAACTCGTCGCGGTTGCTCGCGTCGCGGGTCGCCGAGGTGGCGACCATGCGGACCTTCTCCACGCCCTTGCGCCGCGCGGCGATGGTGTAGTCCTTCAGCGCGGCGCGCGTGCGCTCCAGCGCCTCGGGGGCCAGCCGTCCGGTCGCGTCCACGCCCTGCCCGAGCCGCACGATCCGCATCTCCCGATGCAGGTCACGCAGGTCGAAGGTGCCGTCGTGACGCTCGGTCAGCTCGGCCACCAGCAGACGGATGGAGTTCGTTCCACAGTCGATCGCGGCAACACGGGGCATGCGCCCACCCTACGGGGTCGGCCCTGTCGTCGAACCCGTGGTCGAGGTCTGCGCGCCCGTCTCGGGCGGCGCGCACGGCGGCAGCGTCTCCGACGTGGGCGGCGCCGTGGTGGCCGTCGTCGGGGTCGGCGGCGTGGTGCTTTGGCAGGTCGGCGTGGTTTCCGGGGGCGGGGTCGTCGTGGTCGTCGTAGTTGTGGTGGTGGTGGTCGTCGTCGTGGTGCGGCTCGTGGTCGTGGTGGTGGTGCCCAGGTCGGTGCGCCCCGACGGTGACGGCAGGGTGCTGGGCGGCGGCGCGGCGAGGATCGTCGGCGGCGGGGTGACCGGTGGCGGGGTCGGGACGGCGGTCGCGGACGGCGCGCCGACCGGCACGTCGCTGTCCGGCAGCAGGGCGACACCGCTGCGGTAGGCCTCGGCCCAGCGGATCACCGTTTCGACGTAGGCGTCGGAGTTGTTGTAGCGGTAGATGGCGGCGCGCAACTGGGCCGGGTCGGCGAGGTCCAGACCGCCGGAGCACAGGTAGCGCGCGGTGGCCAGGGTGGCGTCGTAGATGTTGTTCGGGTCGGCGACGCCGTCGTGGTTGCCGTCGGCGCCGTAGAAGTTCCAGGTGGTCGGGATGAACTGGGTGGGGCCGACGGCGCGGTCCCACACCGTGTCGCGGTCCCAGCGGCCGCCGTCGCTGTCCGGGATCGCGGCCACCGGGCCGACGCCGTTGAGCTGCGGGCCGAGGATGGGCTCGCGGGTGGTGCCGTTCGCGTCGACGTATCCGCCGCGCGCGTGGTTGGACTCGATGCGGCCGATGCTCGCGATCAACGCCCAGTCGATGTGGCACTCCGGGCGCTCGAGGGTCATGACGTCGGCGGCGTTGCGGTAGGCCTTGAGGGCGGTGCCGGGGATGCCGAGGGGGCCGGTGGGCAATTCCTCCGCGGGGACCGGTTCCGGTGGTTTCGGCAGCTCGCCGTTGACGCTGACGCGCAGGATCTCCGGCGGCGCGCCCTGGATCGGGCCGATCGCGCGGTTCTGGTCGACCGGGGTGGTGGCCGTCCAGGTTTCGGTGCCGCCGCCGGCCAGGCCGGCCGGGATGACGGCGAGCACGCCGCCCATCGCGGCGAGCGTGGTCTTGTGGGCCAGGCCGATTCTTCGCGCCTTGCGGCGGGCAGCCCTCACACGAGTCCGGCGCACATCCTCATCCCTCCCCGAGCGGCGACACATCCGATGCTGAACCGCGGGATGTGAAGTCCGTGTTACCGAGAAGGTGATCGTCGGAACCGGCCAGAAGTGTTAGCCGGAAGTTCCGACGTTGGTAGGGGTTTTTGTGCGGCGGGTGCGGGTTTTTGTGGCACGAAGTGGCCATCGGTGGGTGGGCGAGTGGGAATGTCGTGGGGGTGCGGGGCTTTCGCGTGGTTGGGTTGTGCGGCGAATTGGCGGATTGCTTGCGGCCGAACGGTGCAGTGGTGGGTGGCGCCGGTTGAAAGGACCGTTCAACGGAGGCGTGCTCAGCCGGCAGCGCCCAGCGCCGGCAAGCAGAGCGGCGAGTGCCGGTGGACTCGGCGGGGGCGTAGCGTCGGCGGGCTCGACGCCTAGCGGGGCGTAGCGCCGACGGGCTCGACACCCGGCGGGGCGTCGCGCTGGCGGGCTCGGCATCCAGCGGGACGTACCGCCGACAGACTCGACGCCCGGCGTGGCGTAGCGCCAGCGGGCTCGACCCCCATCGGCGTCACGCTGGCGGGCTC
>NZ_JBEXTX010000155.1:0-14407 GCF_040614175.1 Amycolatopsis sp. NPDC006131 | reverse complement strand
CGGCCCGACCTACGACACGCTCGGCCAGGTCAACGGCGTCCAGGTGGTCGAGATCGACGGGCAGCAGACCTACCCGACCGCGGGCGAGCTGCGCACCGAAGCGCAGCCAGCCGTGTGAGGGGTAGACCAGCCCGGCCTTGGCGCCTGCCGCGACGGCGCGTTTGGCCTCGGCGACCGCGACCGCGGTGCCCTCGCCGGTGATCCCGGCGATCACCGGGATGTCCACGGCTTCGGCCAGGTTGGCGATGGTGGCGACCTGCTCCTCCTGGGTGAGGAAGGTGCCCTCGCCCGCGTGGCCCAGGATCACCAGGCTCTTCACGCCGTCGTGCCCGGCCAGCCAGGTGCCCAGCTTCGCCATCGCGGCGTGGTCGACCTCGCCGTCCGGGGTGAACGGGGTGACCGGCGCGGGGTTGAGGCCACGGAGGTCCAGTGTCATCTCGAAGTGCTCCTTCTCATCAGATGTCCGGGAACGGTTGCGGGAACGTTCCCATAGAATGCGTCACGTGCCTTCCGCCGTCAACGGTGAGTCCGGAAAGTCCTCGCCGACCAGTAGCCTTGCCCCCGTGGTGACCATCCTCGACGTTGCCCGGGCCGCCGGGGTCAGCAAGTCCACCGTGTCCCGCGTCCTGGACGAGCGGCTGCCGCGCTCCAGCAGCCCCACCGCCGAACGGGTGCGGCGGGTGGCCGCCGAGCTCGGCTACGTGCGCGACCCGCTGGCCTCCGGGCTGCGCCGGTCGGGCACCAACACGGTGGGCGTGATCGTGCCGCGGCTCACCGACACCGTGATGGCGATGCTCTACGAGGAGATCGCCGCAGCCTCGGGGAGCCGGGGGATGTTCGCGATCGTCGCCACCACCGAGGACAAGCCCGACACCGAACGGCTCGCCGTGCAGACCCTGGTGCGCCGCCGCGTCGACGGGCTGATCCTCACCACCGCGCGGCTGGGCACCCCCACCGCCCGCGACGTGCCGCACGCGCTCGCCCTGCGCACCGACGGCATCGGCCCGGCCGCCGTCGGCGACGACCGGCTCGGGGCGCACCTGGCCGTCCGGCACCTGCTCGACCTCGGGCACCGGCGCATCGGGCTGGTCGGTGGCCCCGGCTACGCCTCCAGCGCCCAGGAACGGCTCGCCGGCTACCGCGAAGCCCTCGACCAGGCCGGGATCGGCTTCGACGACCGGCTGGTCGCCGGGGACGCCTTCTCCATCGAGTCCGGGGAGATAGCCGGGCGCGACCTGCTGGACCGGCCGGACCGGCCGAGCGCGATCTTCGCCGTCAACGACAACACCGCCATCGGCGTGATGGCCGCCGCCCACGCGCTCGGGCTGCGCGTGCCCGAGGACCTGTCGATCGTGGGCTACAACGACATCCCCATCGTCAGCCGCCTGCCCGTGCCGCTGACCACCGTGCGCGTCCCGTTCGGACAGATCGCGGCCGGCGCGCTGGACCTGCTCACGGAAGCCACCCGCGGCGAGCAGCCCCGCACGCTCGTCGCCACACCCACCCTCATCCCACGCCGCTCCACCGGGCCAGCGCGCGCGTGACGGACTCCGAGCTAGCGGAGCAGGTAGTGCAGTGCCCGTTCGGCGCGGTCCGGGTCCGGGGGTTCGCCGGTGATGGCGTCGGTGTAGACGAACGATTCGCCGACGCGGACACACAGGTAGGCCAGGTCGTGCAGGTCGATGTCCATCACGGACAGAGCACCCGCCTCGCGCTCCTTGTTCAGCAGCGTCTCGACCAGTGCGACGAGCCGGGGCTGGAAGGTGTGCCCGCCGCGGGTGAGGACGCGCAGCGCCGTCTCGGTTTCGGTGGTGAGGAAGTGCCGCATGCCGGCATGCGCGAGCGTTTGCCGGACGAACGCCGACATGGCGTTCGCGATGCGCGTGCCCCCGGTCCCGTCCGCCGAGGCGTACGCGTCGAGCATCGTCCGTTCGCCGAGCCGCCACACCACCTCGGCGAGGATCGCGTCCCGGTCGCCCAGCCAGCGGTAGACGGTCACCCGGTTGACGCCGAGCGCCTTGGCGAGGTCGTTGACCTCCACCCGCTGCCGCGCGTTGAACGTCCGCACTGCCAGGTGCAGGGCGCTCTCGCGATCGGGTCGGCTCGTCGGTGCCGTCATGGGCAGCGGGCGGTGACGTAGCAGGCGAGTGCGGGTTCGGACGGCACCCGGTGCGCGGCGACCGTCAGTTGCGCCGAGACCTGCGCGGTCAGCGTCGCGAAGGTGAGCGGGCCGGTCACCGGGTGCGCGCCGGGCATCAGCAGGCGGCCGCAGACCGACCGCTCGATCCGGCCGGGGTCCGCCGGGCCGGGGTGGGTCAGCGCGTCGATCGCCAGCGCCGACGTGACGGGGTCCAGGGTGCCGATGAGCAGGTGTTCGGGGACGGCCAGCGGGCAGACCTCCTGGACGGCGACGTTGGTGATGTTCCCGCCGCCCCCGTGCAGGGAGGAGGTGCCGGTGTCGTCCAGGTTGGGCTGCACGAACTCGTCCGTGCGCGAATAGATCTCGGTGTAGCTGATGCCGGGGAAGGTCTCCTGGCCGGAGTTGAGTGCCTGCACGAACTCCGAGCTCGCTCGCTGCTGCCACAGCGCCGGAGCGCAGTCGGGGACGCACAACGCGGGGACGACCACCGAGCCGTGGTTGGTGCCCGCCATCCCGATCACGTCGTCGACCATGTGTCGCGTGTCGGGCCAGAACCGCAGCGACCAGCGCATGATCATCCCGCCCTGGCTGTGTCCCATCACGGCGATGGGGCGCCCGGCGAGCTTGTACATCTCCCGGATGGCGTAGGTGACGTACTGGGCCCGTACCTGCATGTCGCCCATGTTGTAGCGATCCACCGCCGAATCCGACGTGCAGTACGGGATACCGAGCCGGCGGAACAGCCGCTCGTAGGTGAAGCCGAAGTTCTGTTCGCTGTCGACGGTCGTGGCGGGTGTGAGCAGGACCGGTTCGCGCGTGGCGTTGCGGACGTCGGCGGTGCAGTCGAGGCTGTCCGCCAGGCGGGGCGCGGTCAACTCCGGTCCTGGCCGGTCCACCGGCGCGTAGGTGCCGGCCCGGGCAACGCCACTCCAGCCGGTGACGGCGAGGAGGGTCGCGGCGGCGACGGCGAGCAGGCGGTGCCGAATCGGGCTGCGCATGGGAATTCCTTCCGGCCGGTGCCGCCTCGTCGCGACGCCGGATGCAACTGAAACACGAAATGTTGCATCCGGCAAGACGGCGGGATCGACGGTCGTCGGGAACCCCTCGGGGCGCTCGCGCGTTGACAGTACCTACGGGACCGTAAGTTACGGATTCGTAGGTTCCTGCCCCGGTTCCCGAAGGACGTGCGCATGACGCTTCCCGACACCACCCGCCTGATGCACGAGCTCGAGGGGACGGTCGAAGAGAACCTCAACCGGCACCTCGCGGCGGCCCAGGACTGGATGCCGCACGAGTTCGTGCCGTGGAGCGAGGGCCGGAACTTCGCGGATCTGGGCGGCGAGGCGTGGGACCCGGAGCAGTCGCGGGTGTCGCCGGTGGCGCGGACCGCCCTCGAGGTCAACCTGCTGACCGAGGACAACCTGCCCAGCTACCACCGGGAGATCGAGCGCGCGTTCGGCCGGGACGGGGCGTGGGGGACCTGGGTGCACCGCTGGACCGCGGAGGAGGGCAGGCACGGTATCTGCATCCGCGACTACCTCCTGGTGACGCGCGCGGTCGACCCGGTCGAGCTGGAGCGCATGCGCATGGAGACCATGCAGGCGGGCTACGACAGCGGGGACAAGCCGCTGCTGCGGGTGTGCGCCTACGTGTCGTTCCAGGAACTCGCGACGCGGCTGTCGCACCGCAACACCGGCCGCTACACCCAGGACCCGCTCGCGGAGAAACTGCTGGCCCGGGTCTCCACGGACGAGAACCTGCACATGGTGTTCTACCGCAACCTGGTCAAGGCGGCGCTGGAGATCACGCCGGACGCGATGATGCGCGCCATCACCGACGAGGTGCTCGACTTCGCGATGCCCGGCGCGGTCATCCCGAGCTTCGCGCGCAAGGCCGCGCTGATCGCCAAGGCCGGAATCTACGACCTGCGCATCCACCACGACGACGTGGTGATGCCGCTGCTGCGGTACTGGAAGGTCTTCGAGCTGGAAGGCCTGGGCCAGGTAGGCGAGACCGCCCGCGACGAGCTCGCGGCATTCCTCAAGGGACTCGACGCGCAGGCCTCGCGCTTCGAGGACCGCCGAGCAGCCGCACTCGCCCGCGACGCCGCGCGGGACCGCCCGGGGTGCTGAAGGGGGCCGTTGTCGGCCGCTTGTCCCCGGTCGAGGTGGCGGGCCGGAAGTCGATCGTGTACGCGTGTTACTTCCCGCTGCGCGGGGTTCCAACGGCACCCCGACGAACCGGGTGCGGTACCGGTGGGCGAACCGGCTGACGTGGAAGGGCCTCACCTCGTCGCGACGTCGGTGACGTTGGTGCCCGCGCCGCCCACCATCAGTACCTCACGCACCCGGGGCAGTCGCACGGCGCGCAGGTGGGCGCCAGGCGATGTGCCCATGACCTGCCGGAAGCCCCGCAGCACGCGGGCGGTGGCGCCGACGGCCTCGGCCAGCTCGGCCTCGGTCAGATTCCGCTCCGGGTGCGCCTGAATCAACTCGATGGCTGCGCGCACAGCCGTGCGCGCAGCCGGGGGATCGGGCGCACGCAACAGCTCGGTGTACTCAGCGCCTGCCCGGTGCCCAGATACGCGGTTCCGCCGGATGCGGACGGCCGACCGCGAGGAAGCGCACCGCACCGTCAGCGACATCTATGTGCCCCACCGGCTTTCGGTGCGCGAGCCTCGATGCCCGGTTGAACGCGACGCGCAGTGCGCGCGCGAGGTTCGGATCTCTGACCTGTCACGCTCGAGGTGCCGCCACTGACCGACTGCCCGGGTATCGCGCGGCCGGAACGAGGTGGAGACGCACCCGGAGTGGCCGGCGATGTTCTCGCCGTTCCAAGCCAGCACGGTCGCGTGGTCAACGGACGCGGCGGAGTTCGTCATCAAGCTGCCGCGCGCACAGCTGGAGGCGCAGCTTTCGGCACTACTGCACGACGTCGTCACCCGGCCGCTGCGCTTCGAGTTGCGAGTGCCGCTGTCCGAGCGGACCGGGTGTGGCCTGCTCGACGCCGCGGCCTTCTTCGCCGAGCAGCTCGCCACGGATTCCGCAGCGGGAACCGAGCTCTTGCGCGCGCGGGGGAGTCCTTTTTGCTCACCCAGGTGCTGATCGGCGCCGCGCAACACGTACAGCCGTGCCCTGCACACGATCGGCGGCTCGGCGAGCCGCTACGCGGTGGAACAGGCCCACCGATGGGGATTTTTCGAGCACGCAACGGCTCGTCCAGCGTTATCGGGCACGCTACGGGCGGCATCCGGCGGCGGGCTCGTGTCGCTCGTCGTCGGTTGGTCATGATCGTGCGTCCGGCGCAGCAGCCTGCACCGAACGTCGAGAACAATGCGTGCCCGCGATCGTGCCGTTCGGCGAGGTGGTCGGGCGGTGCCGGCGGGCGGCGCGATTCGAGTGACGGTCTCGCAGTGGGCACAGTGGCGTTTGACAATCCGCCAAGGGCAGCGCGGTTCTCTTGTCGTTTTCGGATGAAGATCCGCTGTTTCGCGGACGGGCAGGATTTCAGGGGAATTGCTCGTGCCGGATGAGGAGACGTAACGACGGGGACCGAGTCCGTGCCCTGCTCGTCAGGGAGCCGACCGGGCCCGGGGTACTCGAGACCGACGGCCTCGCCTTCTCCCCGGCGCGGGTGGACGTCGTCATCGACGTCCACGCCGTGGGCGTGACGTTTCCGGATCTGCTCCTGACCCAGGGCCGGTACCCGGTCAAAACCGACCCGCCCCTTGCGCCCGGGCTGGAGGCCGCCGGTGAGTAATCCTTTCGTACGGTTGTCGGCTACAGGCAGGCGGGTGTCGAGGCGGCCAACGAGATCCTCGGCGAGACTCAGGGGTACCTCACCCGAATGGGTTTCGGCGAGCTGCTCCGCGTGAAGCGGCAGCAGGACTGACTGAGAGGCGGCGCGGCTGATCTGGCGAAGTGAAACGAGTGCGACTCCGCCGGATACCAGGCGGCAGATCGACCAGCGAGTTGCAAAGCAGTGACCTCGGTGTCCACGTGCTCATGGGCGGGGCGACCTGTCCGAGGGGGAGGGGCACCGCGGGGTGGCCGGGCTCTGCGAAAAGGAGGGCGTTCGGCCGGGGTCGATCAGCGTCGACTGCTGCACGCGCCTCGAACGGGGGTCGGCGCCGTCCTGACGACACTCGCGCCATGCGCGCGGCAGGCGCGCGGAAGAGGATTCTCGACCGATTTGCACAATCCTCGTACCCTGCTCAGGGTGACTGCGACTAACATGTCGTCATGGGAACCGCGCTGGAGCTCGAGTTCACCGATCTGCTTCGCCGGCACGCGCGCCCCGATCTGTCAACGCCTCTTGACGGGGTGAGGATCTGCAGGATCGACGACACGGTCGCGCCCAGCACGTCGATGTCCGGCACGGTTCTCGCCGTCATCGCCCAGGGTGGCAAACGACTGGCCGTGGCCAATCGCGTCTACGAGTACCGAGCGGGCCAGTATCTCGTCGCCCCCGTCAACCTGCCGGTGACGGGCCACGTGTTCGACTCGACGCGGGAGAACCCGACTTTGGGATTCGGCCTGACTCTCGAACCCGCGGCGATCGCGGAGCTCCTCCTGACCGCCGGCCCCGGGGACCTGCCGCGCACGAGTGGCCCGGTGCAGACGGGAATGGTCGTCGGAACGACTTCCGCCGACCTGCTCGACGCGATTGTCAGGCTTCTGCGCCTACTGGACCGGCCGCAGGATCGCCGGGCGTTGTTCCCCGTGTACAAGCGCGAGATCCTCTGGCGCCTGATGACGGGTCAACAGGGCGAGGTCGTCCGCCAGCTCGGCCTCGCGGACAGCAGCCTGAACCAGATCGCGCGCGCCGCCCAGTGGATCCGGGAGAACTACCAGCGGACGTTCCGCGTCGAGGACCTCGCGCAGATGGCCAGCACGAGCGTGTCGGCGTTCCACCGCAACTTCCAGGCCGTCACCTCCATGAGCCCGATCCAGTTCCAGAAGCACGTCAGGCTGCAGGCCGCACGACTGATGCTGCTGAACGAACCCCACGATGTGACCGGCGTCGCTCACCGTGTCGGATACGGCAGCGTCTCGCAGTTCAGTCGCGAGTACCGCCGCCAGTTCGGTTCGTCGCCGAGCACGGATGCGGCCAGATTCCGCCATGCGGGCCCCCAGCCTGCGCGGGTCGCGCTCCCATAAGCACCGCAGAGTCGCAGGCGGCCGCAGCCTCGCCGACCGCCCTTCACGCCGTCCGTCCTCGTCGTAGGTGATGCCCCTCCGCCTTGGCTTGCAGAATCGTGCAAGAGCGGAAGAGGATCGTGATTTCCCACCGAGGCTCGTCGGGGTTACATGGAAATGCGCGCAGGAGTGCGCATCTCACCGCCCGGCGAAGCCCGAGGGCGAGGCCCGCCTCCTCCGGAGGAGGACCGGGTACCGGCTCACGTCTCACCTCCCCGGTGACGCACTCCACCGCGCGGAACGAGCGGTCGTCCAGACCTGACCCGGCTCGGGCGACCAACAACAGGAGGCAATACGTGGGAACGAATCTGATCGACGAGGTCTACATCAACGGCGAGTTCGTCACTCCGCACGGAACTGAGCTGTTCGACCTGTTCAACCCGGCGACCGGCCAGGTCATCGGTCAGGTCCAGCTCGCGGACGAGGTTGACGCCCGGGCCGCGATCGCCGCCGCCAAAGCCGCTCTGCCGGCCTGGTCGACGACGACTCGTGAGGAGCGGATCGACGCGCTGCGTCGTCTTCAATCCGCGGTCACCGCCAGGCGTGAGGAGCTGCTCGAAGCCGTTCGCCTCGAGTACGGAGCACCCGTGCGCAACGAGTGGATGGTGGACAGCGCTATCGGCGCGTTCGCGGACATGATCAAGACCCTGGAGGCCTTCGCGTTCACCCGGCAGGTGGGGCAAGCGACGGTCGAGATGGTGCCCGTCGGCGTCGCCGGCCTGATCATGCCCTGGAACTCTGACATGTTCTTCATCGCCGACAAGATGGCGACCGCGCTCGCCGGCGGGAACACGGTCGTCATGAAGCCTAGCGAGATGAGCGCGACCCAGACCCGGGCCATGACGGAGGCGCTTCACGAAGCCGGTCTCCCGGCCGGCGTCTTCAACATCGTGACGGGCCGCGGTGACGTGGTCGGAACCACGATCACCCGTCACCCCGACGTCCCCAAGATCTCCTTCACCGGTTCGACCCCGGTGGGCAAGGCGATCTTCCGCGAGTCCGCGGACCTGATGAAGAACCTCACGCTGGAGCTCGGTGGCAAGTCCCCATCGATCATCCTCGACGATGTCGACATGAGCACCGCCATGTTCGGTGCCCTGTCCTCCGGGTTCGTGAACAGCAGCCAGGCGTGCGTCGCGGGCACCCGGATCCTCGTCCCGGAGTCGCGGTATGACGAGGCGCTCAAGGTCGCCGTCGAGCAGCTGGCCGGCTTCCCGGTCGGAGATCCGGCCGACCCGGCGACCGCGATCGGTCCCATGGTGAGCCAGAAGCAGTGGGAGCGAGTGCAGGGGTACATCGCGCGCGGAATCGAGGAGGGCGCGCGGCTGCTCGCGGGCGGTCCGGGCAAGCCCGAGGGCCTGTCGGACGGCTATTTCGTGCGTCCGACCCTGTTCGCGGACGTGACCAACGACATGACGATTGCCCGTGAGGAGATCTTCGGCCCGGTGCTCTCGATCCTCGGGTACACCGACGACGACCACGCCGTCGAGATCGCGAACGACACCGACTACGGGCTGCACGCGTACGTCTTCTCCGCCGACCAGGAGCGCGCCAGGCGCATCGCCTCGCGCATCGAGGCCGGTCGTGTCTCGATCAACGGAGGCTACGAGCCGATCTCGCCCTTCGGCGGATTCAAACAGTCGGGAATCGGCCGTGAGTACGGCACGTACGGCCTGGAGGGTTTTCTCGAGACGCGCTCCGTGATGGTCTGAGCGGGAGCACTGTCCGATAGGACGACCTGGCGGTGTCGGCGATGCCCTCGTGGTTGAGCACGGCTCCAGTGCGGTGCGCTCGTTGTGCGATGAGGACCGCGAGCGGGGTTGCTCGCGGTCCTCGTCGTACATCGGGTCGGTTGTCGGTGCACCACTGTTCGGTGCGCGGGCAGGCGCAGGGCGTGCCGGGCTTGTGCTGGTGGACCCGCGAAGTTGAGTCGCCGTGCTGGGTGAACCACACGATGCGTGGAGTGAGCGTTTCGCTGATGCAGGGCTTCGCCATCCACCGTGGTGGACAGCTGCAGCACGCCGTGTGCGGCAAGGTGCGGATGCCGTACGGCGGGCGCTCCCCGTGACAGGGGGACAAGATGGGCCACCTTCACCGCTCGCCCCGTGGCCGGCGGCGGGCAGAATCGGACCCATGAGCGGCATGAAGAGCAGCGAGCTGGCGGAGTTCCTGCGGACCTGCCGGTCCCGGGGCAGCCCCGAGGAGCTGGGCCTGGACGGCTCGGCGCGGCGGCGGGTGCCCGGGTTGCGGCGCGAGGAGCTGGCGCAGCTGGCCGGCGTGAGCGTGGACTACTACACCCGCCTGGAGCAGGGCCGCAGTCGCAGCGCTTCGGCTGAGGTGCTGGACGCCCTGGCGACCGCGTTGCGGCTGAACGACGCCGAGCGCCAGCACCTGATGGACCTGGGCCGCCCCGAGCCCGCGGTGCGCAAGCGTCGCGCCCGGCCACAGCGGGTGGACCCGGCCACTCTGCGGCTGGTCGAAATGCTGGACGAGGTGCACTCGCCGGCGTTCGTGCTGGGGCGGCGGCTCGACGTGCTCGCCCACAACCGGCTCGCGGGCGCCCTGATCACCGAGTTCCGGGCGCTGCCCGCGGCCGACCGCAACCAGGCGCGGTTCGTGTTCTTCGACCCGCACGCCCGCGAGCTGTACCAGGACTGGGAGGCCGTCGCCGCGGACACGGTCGCCATGCTGCGCCTGGACGCCGGCCGCTACCCGGACGACCCGCAGCTGTCGGCGTTGATCGGTGAGCTGTCCATCCACTCCGAACAGTTCCGGAAGTGGTGGTCCGACCACAAGGTGCACCGGCGCACCACCGGCTCCAAGGGCTACCACCACCCGCTCGTCGGCGACCTCACCGTGCAGTACCAGGCACTCCACCCCGCGGGCGACCCGGACCAGATCCTGTTCGTCTACACCACCGAACCCGGCTCCGCGTCGGAAACCTCGATGCGCCTGCTGGCCAACTGGAACAGCACCGAGCGCGAAGACCGCGAGCTGCCGGTGCGCTGACCCCCGCCGCGACGGGCCCTGCCCCAGCCCAGGGGCGGGGCCCGTTTTCGTTGGGTGGCCCGGTTTGTCCCCCGATGGACCGGGCCGGGCAGGAGCCCCAGCGGCGCCCCGGATCTTGCTTTGCTGGACCCATGAACCGCGACACCATCGTCCTCACGGGCGCCACCAGCGGCATCGGCCGGGCCGCCGCCCACCTGCTCGCCCCGGCCGCCCGCCGCCTGATCGTGCACGGCCACGAACCGGCCGGCGAAGTCCAGTCCCTGCTCGACGGGCTGCGCGCCGCCGGCGCGGCCGAGGTGCACTACCTGAGCGCCGACTTCGACGAGCTCGCCGCCGTCGAGCGCCTGGCCGCCGGAATCACCGGCCGCGTCGACGTCCTGATCAACAACGCCGGCCGCCCCGGCCCGGCCCGCCGACGGCTGAGCGCGGACGGCATCGAAGCCACGCTGCAGACCAACTACCTCGCCGCGGCCCTGCTCACCGAACGACTGACACCGGCGTTGACGGCCGCGGGCGGCCGGGTCGTGCACGTCGCGTCGGCCACGCACCTGTCGGCCGGCTTCGACCTCGACGACGTCAACCTCGACCGGCACCCCTACAGCCCGACCACCGCCTACGCCCGCTCGAAACTCGCCATGGTCGCGCACGCGCTCTGGCTGGCCGGGCGGCCCGGCAGCCCCGAAATCGTCAGCATCAGCCCGGGCGTGATCAGCACGGACCTGCTGCACGCCATGTACGGCATCGGCGGCGCCCCGGTCGGCCACGGCGCCCGCAACGTCGTGCACGCCGCGCTCTCGCCCGACGTGCACACCGGCCAGTACCTCGACGACGGGGCCGTCGCCCAGCCCAGCGCGGTGGCCCGCGACCCGGAGTTCCAGGCGGGCTTGGCCGCGCTGACCCGGGACCTGCTGGGGCTGAGGAGCTGACCATGCACACCGACGCACTCCTGGTGCTCATCGCGGTCGCGGTGGCGGGCGCCCAGCTCGCCGCACGACGGCTGCGCATGCCGGCGCCGACCCTGATGTTCCTCGCCGGTGCGGTCCTCGCGCTCCTGCCGACCGCGTCCCACGCGGAGCTGCCGCCCGAGCTCGTCCTCGTGGTGCTGCTGCCCGTCATCCTGTTCTGGGAGGGCTATTCGACCTCGCTCGCGCAGATCCGCCGGTACTGGCGGCCGGTGCTGCTGCTGGGCGTGCCGCTCGTGGTCCTCACCGCCGCGGCGGCCGCGGCCACGGCACACGCGTTCGGCATGAGCTGGGCCGCGGCGCTCGTGCTGGGCGCCGTCCTGGCGCCCACCGACGCCAGCGCCGTCGCCGGGTACGCCCGCGCCCTGCCGGCCCGGTGGATGACCGTGCTGCGCGGGGAAAGCCTGATCAACGACGGCACCGCCCTGGTGCTGCTGGGCATCGCGATCGGCACGGCGGGCGGGCAGCTGACCACATTCGGCGGCGCGGCGCTGCGGCTGGGCTGGTCCTACCTGGCCGGCGCCGCCGTCGGGCTGGCGGTCGCCGGGCTCGCGGTGCTGGTGCTGCGGCGCGTGCGGGATCCGCTCGTGCTGGGCGCGGTGTCGCTGGCCCAGCCCTTCGCGGCGGCGGTCCTGGCCGAGACGGCGCACGCCTCCGGGGTGGTGGCGGTGGTCGTCGCGGCGCTGGGGATCAGCCGGCACAGCCGCCGGGTCGTCGGCGGGGCGGGGCGGATTCCCGCGCACGCCTTCTGGGAGATCCTCACGTTCGTCGTCAACGGCGGCCTGTTCGTGCTGACCGGTCTGCAGATGCGGCGGCTGTTCACCGAGATCGCGCCGTCGGAGGCGCTGGTGCTGGTGGGGCAGGGCGTCGTGGTCGCCGTGGTCGTGCTGCTGGTGCGCCTGGCGTTCGTGTTCACCACGCCCTACCTGCTGCGGCTGGTGGACCGGCGCCCGCGCCAGCGCGCACTGCGGTCACCGGCACGCGTGCGCGTGGTGCTGGGCTGGGCGGGGATGCGCGGCGCGGTGTCGCTGGCCGCGGCCCTGTCGGTGCCGGTGACGCTGGGCGGGGCGCCGTTCCCGTTCCGGAACGAGATCCTGGTGATCACGTTCGTGGTGATCGCGGTGACGCTGCTGGTGCAGGGGGCGACGCTGCCCGCGTGGATCCGCTGGGCGCGCCTGTCCGCCGACCCCGGCGACACTCAGCCGGCCCAGGTCGTGGCACGGCTGGCGGCGATCGCGCGGGAGGCGGAGCCCGGTGACGGGTCGGTGCGGCACCGGCTCCGCCTGCTGGAGGCCAAGCGGCACGCACTGGCGGATCTTGTGGCGGCGGGTGAGCTGGACGACGCGCAGATGTGGGTGGTGCAGGAGTCGCTGGACCAGGAGGAGATCCGCCTGCACCGCCTGCTGCGCACCGGCCTCGCCGCGGCGGCCTGACCTGACGGTGACGCGCGGGCGGGCGAGAGTCGCGCGGGAGGCGGAGCCCGGTACTGCACCGGGTTCCGCTTGCCGGTGGTCACGCGGCCCGCGCTGGCCGATCTCGTCAGCGGCGGGCGCACCCCCTGAGCTCAGAGCGTCTCCGGCACCTCCCGCACCGCGCCCTTGTCCGCGGACATGGCCATCGCCGCGTAGGCGCGTAGCGCTGTGGACACCGTGCGCTTCCGGTTGCTTGGCCGGAAACTCGCGCGGGCCCGGCGTTCGGCGAGCACCTCGTCGGGCACGTCGAGGTGCAACGTGCGGGCGGGGATGTCGATGACGATCCGGTCGCCGTCCTCGACCAGGGCTATCGTGCCGCCCGCGGCGGCCTCCGGCGAGACGTGCCCGATCGACAGGCCCGAGGAGCCGCCCGAGAACCGGCCGTCGGTGACCAGCGCGCACTCCTTGCCGAGGCCGCGGGCCTTCAGGTACGTCGTCGGGTACAGCATCTCCTGCATCCCCGGGCCGCCGCGCGGGCCCTCGTACCGCACCACCACGACGTCGCCGGGCTGCACACGCCCGGCCAGGATCGCCTCGGCGGCCTCCTCCTGCGACTCGGTCACCACCGCCCGCCCGGCGAAGGTCAGGATCGAGGAGTCCACACCCGCGGTCTTGACCACACAGCCGTCCTCGGCCAGGTTCCCGCGCAGCACCGCCAGCCCGCCGTCCGGCGAGTAGGCGTGGGCGACGTCGCGGATGCAGCCACCCGCGGCGTCCAGATCCAGGTCGTGCCAGCGCTCCGACTGCGAGAACGCCTCCGCCGAGCGGCGGCAGCCCGGCGCGGCGTGGAACAGCTCGACCGCCTCGGGGGAGGGCGAGCCGCCGCGGACGTCCCAGGTCTTGAGCCACTCGGCGAGCGAGTCGGCGTGCACGGTGCGGACGTCCTCGTGCAGGTGCCCGGCGCGGTGCAGCTCGCCGAGGATCGCCGGGATGCCGCCGGCCCGGTGCACGTCCTCCATCAGGTAAGTGCCGTTGGGGGCCACCTTGCACAGGCAGGGCACCTCGCGGGACCGGCGCTCGATGTCGGCCAGCGTGTAGTCCAGCCCGGCCTCGTGCGCGGCGGCCAGCAGGTGCAGCACCGTGTTGGTCGATCCGCCCATCGCCAGGTCCAGCGCCATCGCGTTGTCGAAGGCCGCACGCGAGGCGATGGCGCGCGGCAGCACGCCCTCATCGCCGGAGTCGTAGTAGCGGTGAGCCAGGTCCACCACCGTGCGCCCGGCCTGCTCGTAGAGGGCGCGGCGCGCGGTGTGGGTGGCGAGCACTGAGCCGTTGCCCGGTAGGGCCAGCCCCAGGGCCTCGGTGAGGCAGTTCATCGAGTTCGCGGTGAACATCCCCGAGCATGAGCCGCAGGTCGGGCAGGCGGCCTCTTCGATGCGGGCGATGTCGGCATCGGACACCGAGTCGGCGACCGCGTCGGACACCGCGGAGACCAGGTGCAGGCGGGTGCGCACGGTGCCGTCGACGAGCACCGCGGTGCCGCCCTCCATCGGGCCGCCGGAGACGAACACCGTCGGGATGTTCAGGCGCAGGGCGGCCCCTACCGGCGCCGTGCGTTCGACTTCAAACTGCTCGTCGAGCTGGCCGCGCCCGACGGCGAGGTGTACCTGCGCGCCAGCGACGAGGCGA
>NZ_JBEXTX010000154.1:0-14573 GCF_040614175.1 Amycolatopsis sp. NPDC006131 | reverse complement strand
AGCGTGCCTTGACACGGCTGGTCGGCGACTAAAGATCGGCTGTGGATCGGGGGCGGGGGAGGTCTGGTTGGGGTAGTCGGCTGCTTTGCGTTGCCAGCCGGCGGTTGCGAGAGCAGAGAAGGCCGGCCCGTTGGTCGGTCCGCTTCCGCTGCCGACTCCCGCCACACGGACCGAGCACGCCCCCGCACAGCCAGTCCGCTCTCACCACCGCCACCCACCATGCGAACCGAGCACGCCCACACACACAGCCAGTCCGCTCTCACCACCGCCCCCCGCCATACGGGCCGCCCCGACATATAGCCAGCCCACTCCCGCTACCGGCTCCGGCAGGCGGGCCGCATGCGCCCCGGCGCAAAGTCCACTCCCGCTGCCACTTCCCGCCACGCCAGTCGCACCCGCCCCGGCGCAAAGCCCACTCCCGCTGCCACCTCCCGCCCCGCCATGCGGGCCGAGCGCGCCCCGGTACAAAGCCCACTCCCGCTGCCACCCTCCGCCACGCCAGCCGCACCCGCCCCCACACGCAGCCAGCCCACTCCCGCTCCGACCTCCCGGGCGCGAGGTGGATTCGCACCCACCACGCGCTATGATGGACGAGACGGTATCGTCCCGACCATCTGAGGAGCGTTGTCATGACTCTCTCTCCCGAGGACCGGCGCCGTCGCGCTCATGAGGCTGTGGATCGCCTTCACGAGCGCGTGCTGGCGCACGACATGGACGGCTTCGCCGACGTCTTCGCGCCCGGCGGGGTCATGGAGTTCCCCTTCGCGCCGCCCGGGTGGCCCACCCTCCAGGGCCGGGAGGCGGTGCGCGAGTACGTGCGCGACTACACCGACAACGTCGACATCAAGGCGATCACGTCCCAGACCCGCCACGAAACCACCGACCCGGACGTGCTGATCGTCGAGTGGGAGGTCGACGGCACGGCGCTGCGCACCGGGCGGCCCTACCGGATTCGGTACGTCAACGTGGTCCGCGTGGGCGCCGACGGTATCGAGTCGCTGCGGGACTACTGGAGTCCGCTCGCCGCCGGGCACGCTCTCGGGCGGCTCGGCGAACTGGTCGCCATGCAGGAGGATGCGCAGTGAAAGTCCTGGTCACGGGCGCGTCCGGGAACACCGGGCGTCCCCTCGTGCAGTTGCTCACCGAGGCGGGTGCGACGGTCCGCGCGGCGAGCAGGCGCACCGGGTTCGACTGGTCCGACCCGGCCACCCACGACGCCGTACTGGACGGCGTGGAGCGCATGTACCTGGTCGCGCCGGTCGGGATCGCCGAGCCGGAGCCGCTCGTGCGCCCGTTCCTCGAGCGCGCCCGGGAAGCGGGGGTGCGCCGCGTCGTGCTGCTCAGCTCGTCGGCGGTGGCGACCGGCGATCCGGGGCTGGGCCGGGTGGACAGCGCGGTCCGGGAGATCATGCCGGAGCTCGCCGTGCTGAAGCCCTCGTGGTTCATGCAGAACTTCACCGGCGACCACCCGGTAGCCGAGGGCATCCGGTCCCGCGGCGAGATCGTGACCGCGACCGGCGAGGGGCGGGTCGCGTTCATCGACGCCGCCGACATCGCGGCCTCCGCCGCCGCGCTGCTGCTGGCCGACGAGTGCGGCCGCGACGAGCACGTGATCACCGGCCCGGAGGCCATCAGCTACGCCGAAGCCGCCGCGATCTACAGCGAGGTGACCGGCGCCGAGGTGCGCCACACCAGCGTCGGGACGGCGGAGCTGGCGGACCGCTTCGTGGCCGCGGGCTACCCGGCCGACTTCGCGGCCGCCCTCGCCGCCCTGGACGAGGGCATCCGGCACGGCAGCGAGGACCGCGTGACCGGCACCGTGCACCGCCTGACCGGCCGCCCGCCGAAACCGCTGCGCCGCTTCCTGGCCGAGCAGCTCAGGAACTGACGCGGCCCAACTAGGCTGGGCACATGGATTCTCCCGCCGCCGGCCTGACCGAACTGAGCCGCGGACTCGCCGGATACCTGCGGGCAGTCGCCGAAGCCGTCGGCGTGCCGGCGGAAGCGACCTCGTTCGAGCTCAGCGACACGGCCACCGCGTACCTGGGCCTGACCCGGCGGTGGCCGACCCGGCCGGCCGAGGACCTGATGCTGGTGTGGAGCGAACGCAGCGGCTGGGCGGTGGCCGTGGAGACCGAGCCGGGCGAGACGCCGATGGTGCTGGCCTGGTTCGCCGGGGACGACGTGGTCCCGGAACCGGCGGACGTGGCGCGGTTCGTGACCGAGGTGATCGCCGCCGACCGCTCCGACGCGCCCCGCCCGGTGTTCGCCGTGGACGTCGGCCGCACCGAACTCGCCGCCCGCCTGGCGCGGTACGTGGAGCCCTAGGCGGGCGGCACCACCAGGACGGGCCGATCACCCGCCGAAGTCGTCACGTCCACCGTGTCCGAACAGGCGGCAACCGCAGCCAGCGCGCCACGCGGCTGGCGCGGTACGCAGAACCCTAGGACCGGGCGGGCGGCACCACCACCAGCACCAGGCGGTCACCCGCCGAGGTGGTCACGTCCACCGTGTCCGACTCCTGCCTGCGGTAGCCGACGACCGGGGCCAGCGAGCCGCGCCGGTCGAAGTGGCGCACCGCGGGGTCCCAGGCGGTCGTGTGGTAGGCGATCCGGTCGATCGGCCCCAGGCGGGCTGCCAGCACCGCACGCAGTGCCGGCAGCTCCGCGGACAGGTCTCGCGACCGTGGCCACCAGGCCCCGTCGACGTACCCCGGGGTGGGCGCCGACGGGTTCTGACTCGCTCGGAGTTTCAGCCGCGGCGGCCCGGCGGCCATACCGGCCTTCGGGGTGGTGGTGCGAACGTGCGGGCCCGACGACATGCCGGTGCTCCTGCCCCCGGCCCGTGACCGGGTCGGCTTCAGCGGCCGAGAACGGCGCCGGCTTGACCGCCCGCGCGCGAGATGCTCTCGACCCCCTTGACGCTACACCCTCCAGCACCCGATGGCGGCGTTCGCGAGCGGATTTCCGCGCACGGACACCGGAAAGGGGGACGAGCCATTCCCAGAGGTCCACAATGTACTTAGCAGGAACCGGCGGCGAGTCCGGTCGTGGCGTAGCGGGCGACGATGGTGCGGACGGCCTCGTCGACGACCTGAGCCACGCGGTCGGCGCTCACCTCCCAGCCCGGCACCAGGAGCTTCGGCCAGAAGACGTAGTTGGAGATCATGCCCAGGAACTGGGTGGCCACGAGGTCCACATCCTCGATCCGCACCGTTCCCGCCTCGTGCTCGGCCAGGAGATAGCTGCGCACGGACTCGAAGTAGGGCATCTTCCCGCGCGAGAACTGCGCGTTGGCGAGTTCGGGGAACCGCGGCAGCTCGGCGATGACGATCCGGAACAGATCGGTCATCTGGGGACGGCCCAGCAACTCGGCGTACCGGCGACCGATGGTGCTCAGCCCGTTGACGATGTCGCCCGCCGGCGGTGGCTCCTCCTCGTCGGCGGCCGACCAGGACTCGGTCACGATGGCGTCGAACAGGGCGGCTTTGCTCGGAAACTGCTTGAACAAGGTGGCCCGCGAAACGCCCGAGCGCTCCGCGATCCGCGCCAGCGACGTCCGGTCGTAGCCCAGCTCGAGGAACAGCGCGGTCGCGGCCGTCACGATCAGCGCGCGCTTCTCCTCGGCGACGCGCTGGTGATAGGTCGTCACGGCCCTGCTCATGAACCGAGCATACGAGGCGAGTGGCTTGACTCACCACTGCGGCCAACCTAGTGTCGAAGTGGATGGTGAGTCGACCGGCTCACCACTCGTCGCCCCGTTCCGGAGGAACATCCGATGCCCCGCTTCGACAACCAGACCGTGCTCGTGACCGGCGGGACCGGCGGCCAGGGCTCGAGCCACGTGCGCGCCTTCCACGCGGAGGGAGCGAACGTGGTGATCGGCGGCATCGACGCACGACGCGGCGCCGCTCTCGCCGATGAGCTCGGGGCCCGCGCCCGCTTCGTCCGGCTGGACGTCACCGACGAGAGCTCGTGGTCCGCCGCTGTGCTGGCCGCCGAGGACGCCTTCGGCGCCCTGAACGTGCTCGTGAACAACGCGGGCGTGCAGAATCCGCCCGCGACCATCGCGGACACGGACCAGGCCACGTGGTCGCGCATCCTCGACGTCAACCTCACCGGGACCTTCCTCGGCATCAAGGTCGCCGCCCCCGCTCTGCGCGACGCGGGAGGAGGAGCCATCGTCAACATCGGCTCGACCATGGGCCTGGGCGGCACGGCGCACTACGCGCCCTACGTCGCCGGCAAGTGGGCCGTGCGAGGCCTCACCCGAACAGCAGCACTCGAACTCGGCCGCGACCACATCCGGGTGAACGCCATCCACCCCGGCGTGATCTCGACCCCCTTCATCAACGAACCAGCAGCCGGCGCCACCGCGGCGATCGCCGACTTCTACTCCCCCGAGCCGTTCGCCATCCCCCGGCTCGGTGAGCCGGCCGACGTCACCCGGCTTCTGCTGTTCCTCGCGTCCTCTGACGCGTCGTTCATCACGGGGTCGGAGTACGTCGTCGACGGTGGACTCCTCCTCGGCCCCGCCCTTCCGTCCGAGGCCGCATGAGCAATGGACATCCGACGAGCTGACGCCGCGGTCCCAGACCAACCAGAAAAGGGGTGCGACGCCTCGCGCCGCACCCCTCTTGCCGGGCCGGGAGTCAGTTCTCGGCCGCCGCGGCGGCCTTCTCCTGCTTCGCCTGGCGACGGGCCTTCGCCGCCAGGATCGCGGGGCTGATCTTGCCCGTTTCGGCCGGCTTGCGGGGCTCCGGCGCGTCCGGGATCTCGTCCGCAGGGGTCTCGGTCTCGTCCACATCGGACTCCGGCGCCTCGGCGGTCTCCGCTTCCACGACCTCGGCGACCGCATCGTCCTCATCGGACTCCGCCGCGGCCGCTTCCTCAGTCCCGGTCGGCAGCAACGGGAGTGCGGGCGGGTGGAGCTCCGGGGTGCGCGCCGCCTGCTCGGCTGCCGAGTCGATGATCTCGCCGATCCGCACCAGCTGCGCGAGCAGCGTCTGCCGGGTGCCGCGCAGGCGTTCGACCTCCTGCTCGGCCCGGCGGATCATCGCCAGCGCCTCCTCGTTGGCCTGCTTCGCCAGGTCTTCGCGCTGGCGGCGGGCCTCGTCGGCCTGGTCCTCGTACGCCTTGCGGATCTCCGCGGCGTCCTTTTCGGCCTGTTCGCGGATCTCCCGCGCCTCCAGCTCGGCCTGGGCGATGATCCGCTCGACGCGGGCGCCGATGTTGCCGGAGCCCACCACCTGCAGCGGCACCGACGTGTCACCGCCCAGCTCGGACAGGCGCCGCTCCTTCTCCTCCAGCTCGCTCGCCAGGTGCCCGGCCCGCGCGCGCAGCCGGCGGATGTAGGCGTCGACCTCCCGGCGGTCGTAACCACGCAGAGCCGACGAGAAGTCGATCTCGCGATCGGCCAGGATGTCATTGCCACCGCTGTTGACCATGCCCCGAGTCTCGATCGCGCCGCCTGCCCCTGCAAACGGCTGTTCCCCGTTCGGCTGAAGATCAACGCGTGCCGGCCACCCTCGCGGCACCGCCACCAGCCATCGCACCGTGACGACCGGGCGTTCCGCGCAGTCCGTTCGTGCGGCCGACGGCCCGGAACACCCGGAAGCGACTGCCCGCCGTGAGCACGAGACCGGCCACGGTCACCGGTACGGGTGGTATCACGCTTCCTGCGAGCCCCGCGGCCGTCCGTGTGCGGCGCGGCGCGGTAGAGGTGCACCGAGGCGACAAGGAGAACCCGTTCACCGGGATCGGACGCGGTCGACGTGTTCCTCGCCGCCTACGCGGTGCCCCCTACCGCGCCTGCGCGAGCCGGAGGACAGTGGACCCAGGTCTCGTCATTGCCCGGGCAGCGACGCCGACCAGGTCCCCGGTGGTTCAACCCGCGTGCCCCGGGGACCGCCTACCCGGCGCCCGCCACGACCGGCGGCTTGCGCACCAGCGCCACCATCGCGGCGCTGAGCAGGCCCGCGACGGCGAACACCGCGAACCCGAGCCCGGACAGCCGGCTCGCCACCAGGACGCCGCCCAGCCACGGCCCGAAGACCGCACCGAACCGCCCGATGCCGGACACCCAGCCCAGCGCCGTCGCGCGCACGCCGGCCGGGTAGTGGGCGCCGACGCTGGAATAGATCAGTGTCTGCGCACTGAACAGCCAGCCGCCGGTCAGGAACACCACGACGTAGGTCAGCGGCAGCGGCATCCTGATCGCCAGCAGCCCGACCCCGGCCGCGGTGAGCGCGAACCACAGGATCGCCACCGGCCGCGCCCCGAACCGGTCCGCCAGCCGCCCCGCGACGAGCATGCCCGCGATACCGCCGACGTTGATCACCAGCAGGAAGCTGACCGCGGACCCGAGCTGGTAGCCGTTGCCGCGCATCATCGTCGGCAGCCAGGTGTTCACGCCGTAGACCAGCAGCAACCCGCCGAACGAGGCGATCCAGAACAGGATCGTGGTGAGCGCGACGGACGAGGTGAACAACGCGCGCAGGCTGCCCGGCCGCTGCTCGGTCCGCTCCGGCTCGAACGGCTCGAGCGCGACCCCGTGGCGGTCGGCGATCGCCTGCGCTCGCGCCCGCCGGCCCCTGGCCAGCAGGTAGGTCATCGACTCCGGCAGCATCAGGTGGACCACCGGCAGCACCACCAGCAGCGGCAGCGCGCCGAGCCAGTACACCGAGCGCCAGCCCAGCGACTCGACCACCGACATCGCGAGCGCGCCGGCGATCGCGCCGCCCGCCTGGTGCGCGGTCATCACGATGGTCACGCTCAGGTTCCGGCGCCACGGCGGCGCATACTCCATGACCATCGCGATCGCCGACGGCAGCAGCCCGCCGAGGCCGACGCCGGCCACGAACCGGGCGGCGCCGAACACCTCGACCGACGGCGCCACCGCGCAGGCCGCGGAGGCGAGCGAGAAGACCACGACACCGGTCAGGATGATCTTCCGTCTGCCGATCCGGTCGGTGACGATCCCGGAGCCGAGCGCGCCGAGCAGCATGCCGAACGTGGTGAGGCTGCCGATCGTCCCGCCGGTCACGGCGGTCAGGCCGAAGCCCTCGTCCGCGAGCACCCCGGGCAGGGTCGCGCCGTAGACGAACAGGTCGAGCCCGTCCAGCAGCACGAGCACCCAGCACAGGGCCGTGACCCGGACCGACAGCCGGGCGATCGCCGGATCCCTCTGTTCCATCACGGACATCGGTGTCCCTCTCGTCGTCGAGCCAGTGGAAAGTGACGGCGAAAGTACCCGGTGCACGATCGTGCGCACAAGATTGTTGACAATTTTGGCCGCAAAAAGCATGCTGACTGGAGCACGAGCCGAAGCGAGGAGAGGAAGCCATGCCACAGCAGGCAACCGGCGCCGAGGAGGTCCCGGCGTGAACAAGGTGATCGTCACCGACCCGCCCCGCGCCGACGGCGACGACGTCGCCGCGCTCGCGGAGTTCGGCGTCGCGACCGTGCACGAGGCACTGGGCCGCACGGGCCTGCTCGGCCCGGACCTGCGGCCGATCCAGGACGGCGCCCGCATCGGCGGCACCGCTGTGACGGCCCTGTGCTGGCCGGGCGACAACCTGATGATCCACGCCGCGGTCGAGCAGTGCCGCCCCGGTGACGTCCTGGTCGTCACGACCACGTCGCCCTCGCGGGACGGGCTGTTCGGCGAGCTGTTCGCCACCGCGTTGCAGCACCGCGGGGTGCGCGGGCTCGTCATCAACACCGGGGTGCGCGACGTCGCGGACTTGCGGGCGATGGGTTTCCCGGTGTGGTCGGCCGCGGTGAGCGCGCAGGGCACCGTGAAGGCGACCGCGGGCTCGGTCAACGTGCCGGTCGTGATCGGCCGGCAGGCCATCCGCCCCGGCGACGCGATCCTGGCCGACGATGACGGCGTGCTGTGCGTGCCGCGCGAACTCGTCGGCGAGGGGCTGCGCGCTTCGCGGGCCCGCGCGGACAAGGAAGAGGCCACGCGGCAGGCGTTCCGCGCCGGCGAGCTGGGTCTGGACCGCTACGGGCTGCGGGAGAAGCTCGCCGATCTCGGCGTCCGGTACCTGACCGCCGAGGAGTACGCGAAGCTGGAGCGCGAATGAGTGTGCGCTGCATGCTGATGCGCGGCGGCACGTCCAAGGGCGCGTATTTCGTCGCCTCCGACCTGCCCGCGGATCCCGCCGAGCGCGACGACCTGCTGCTGCGGATCATGGGCACGCCCGACCCGCGGCAACTCGACGGGCTCGGCGGCGCGCAGCCGGTCACCAGCAAGGTCGCCATCGTCTCCCCCGCCGGGGGCGACCGGGACGTCGACTACCTGTTCCTGCAGGTCGGCATCGAGGATGCGACCGTTTCGGACCGGCAGACGTGCGGGAACCTGCTCGCCGGCGTCGGCCAGTTCGCCGTCGAGCGCGGCCTGGTGCCCGCCGGCGGCGACCGCACCAGCGTGCGCGTGCGGATGGTCAACACCGACTCGATCGCGGTCGCGACGTTCGCCACGCCCGGCGGCCGGGTCGACTACAGCGGCACTACGGCGATCTCCGGCGTGCCCGGTACCGCCGCGCCGGTCGAGCTGGAGTTCACCGGCACCGAGGGGTCGGTGTGCGGCAGCCTGCTGCCCACCGGCAACGTCGTCGACGAGATCGGCGGCATCCCGGTGACCTGTGTGGACAACGGGATGCCGGTCGTCGTGGCGCGCGCCGCGGACTTCGGGATCACCGGCTACGAGGCGGCGGACGAGCTGACCGGGCTGGCCGGCCGGATTCAGGACCTGCGGCTGGAAGCCGGGAAGCGGATGGGGCTCGGCGACGTCAGCGGCGCGTCGGTGCCGAAGACGACGCTGGTGGCCGCGCCGCGCGACGGCGGCGCCATCTGCACCCGGACGTTCATCCCGCTGCGCCCGCACCCGTCGATCGGAGTGCTGGGCGCGGTGAGCGTGGTGACCGCGCTGATGCTGGACGGCGCGGCCGGGCACGAGCTGTTCGCCGCGCCGCCGCCCGGTTCGCCGGTCGGCGTCGAGCACCCGAGCGGCACGCTGGAGGTCGGCGTCGAACTGGCGCCCGGGCCGCGCGTGGCGCGCTCGACCGTCATCCGCACCGCGCGGAAGTTGTTCGACGGCACCGTTTTCCCCCGTCCCTGACAATCCTGGAAGGCACCGATGCCCCACCTCGAACCCTCGCCCCGGCACGAGATCGCGCACCTCGGCCACGTCGAGCTGTTCACCCCGGAACCGGAGAAGAGCCTGGAGTTCTTCGTCGACGTCCTCGGCCTGACCGAGAACGGCTCGCGCGGCGATTCCGTCTACCTGCGCACGTGGGACGACTACGAGCACCACAGCGTCAAGCTGACCGCCGCGAAGACCTCGGGCGTGGGGCGGACCGCGATGCGCGCGTCGAGCGAGGCCGCGCTGAAGCGGCGGGTCGCGGCGATCGAGGAACGCGGGCTGGGCATCGGCTGGGCCGACGGCGACACCGGGATCGGGCCGACGTACGTGTTCCGGGACCCGGACGGGCACGAGATGGAGATCTACTGGGAGACCGAGAAGTACGACCCGCCCGAGCACCTGCGGCCGTCGCTGAAGAACCAGGCCCAGGCGTACCCGGCGCGCGGGGTGTGCGTGCGGCGGCTCGACCACGTCAACTACCTGGCCCAGGACGCGGCGGCGAACGGCGGCTTCATCTGCGACGCGCTCGGCGGGCGGGTGACCGAGCAGATCCGGCTCGACAGCGGGGTGATCTCCGGGCAGTGGACACACTTCGCGCAGAAGTCCTACGACTTGGTCTACACCAATGACTGGACGCGCTCGTCCGGGCGGCTGCACCACATCGCGTTCGCGACGGACACGCGCGAGGACATCCTGCGCGCGGCGGACATCGCGCTGGACAAGGGCGTGTTCATCGAGACCGGGCCGCACAAGCACGCGATCCAGCAGACGTTCTTCCTGTACGTCTACGAGCCGGGCGGCAACCGGATCGAGCTGTGCAACCCGACCGCGCGGCTGATCTTCGCGCCGGACTGGGAGCCGGTGACGTGGACCGAGGCCGAGCGGGCGAAGGGGCAGGCGTGGGGCCTGAAGACGATCGAGTCGTTCCACACGCACGGGACGCCGCCCGTGGAGGGTTGAGGCTGTGTCCCACAGCCGGCGCACAGGTCGTTCTGCGGGTGCTCTCAGGCCGGCGCGTCACGATGTGAGCCCGGACAGGAGGACGCCCGTGCACGACGACAAGCCCCGCGACGAACCAGCGACCACGCCGGCCGGCGATGCGACCACGCCCGCGGAAGCGCCGCCCGCGGCTCCGGCCGGCGATGCTGCGGCGCCTCCTGCCGCAGCATCGGGCGAAACCGCGCCCACGCAAGCACCGCACGCCACCCCGGTCGAAACTGCGGCGGGGGCCGCACCTCCCGCCGCAGCCCCTGACGGGACCGCGCCCGCGCAGGCATCGCATGCTGTGCCTGCAGGCGAAGCCGCGGCTACGCAGGCACCACCGGGCACGCCTTTGGCGACACCTCCCGCCCCAGTCGCCCGCGGGGCTGCGCCCGCGCAGGCGGCACACGCGGCTCCCGCCGCGGCCGCTGTTCCTGGCGCGCCGTCCGGCGCTTCTCCTCGGCCCGGGAAGCGCCGCCTGGGGGTCGGCGTCGTGGCGGGGATCGCCGCGGCTGTGCTCGTTCTCGGGGGCATGGGTGGCTTCACGGTCGGGCGGGCGACCGCCGGTTCCGATGACGGCGGGCGTCCCGGCTACGGGCAGTTCGACCTGGTGCCGCGTGGCTACGGTGAGCCGCCGGGCTTCGGGGAGCGCGAGCGCGGGTCGGACAACGGCGGGTCCGACACCTGAGTCTGCGCCCCGGGCCCACCGGACCGTCTCCACCCGACCTCACGACGCGGCCGACGCCCCAAGCCGGCCGCACCGCCCCAGGCCGGCCGCGCCGCAAGCCAGCCGCGCCGCCGCAAGCCAGCCACACCCGCCCCAAGCCGGCCGGACCGCAAGCCAGCCGGACCGCTCCAAGCCGGCCGCACCGCCGCAAGCCGGGCTCAGGACGCGGGCGTCACCGGGGCCATCCAGATCCCCACGATGGCGTCGATCATGCCGGTCGCCGCGTCGTGCCAGTTCTGCCTCGGCGTCGCGGTTCCGTCGGCGAGGGCGCGCTCCCGCTCCGCGTTCATGTGCACCATCAGCTGGCGCATCATCGCGCTCCGCTCGGCACGCACCTCCGGCGGCAGCTCCGGCAGGCACCGCTTCAACCCCTCCAGCGTCTTCACCATCGACGGGGACGACAGGGCGTCCTCGGCGAAGATGTCCCGCAGCGCGGGATCCGTGGTGACCTGCGCGCTGAACCGGGCGAACCACGTCGGGTTTCCCAGCGCCGCCAGGTGTTCCGCGGCCGGCCGCACCATGCACGCGATCCAGTCGCGCGGGTCGCCGGACTCGCCGGCCTCGGCCACCATCCGGTCGCGGATCCGCTCCATCTCGGCGGTGTGCTTGCGGACGATCGCGCGCACCAGGTCGGCCTTCGTGCCGAAGTGGTAGCCGACCGCGGCCGTGTTGCCCTGCCCCGCCGCCTCGCTGATCTGCCGGTTGGACACCGCGTACACGCCGTGCTCGGCGAAGAGCCGTTCGGCGGTCGTGAGGATCGCCTCGCGCGTGGCGGTGACGCGGTCGGCCCGGGCCGTCTTCGTCGTCATCGTCACCACCCGCGGGTCTCCGGAGGGGCCAGTTGGCCCATATCCAGGCATTTTACCGATCACCCGCCTGCATCCTGACCAGGCCTGTTAGGCTAAGTCAATCGCTTGATTTAAACCGACCGGAGGCCTGGCAATGTCCTCTGCCCCTGTCCGTCACGTGGGCGACCCGGCGCCGCCCGTGGCCCGGACCGGCCGCGTGGTCGCGGTGCTGGCGTTCACCGGCATCGTCGTCTCGCTGATGCAGACCTTGATCATCCCGCTGGTCCCCGAGCTGCCCGGCCTGCTGAGCGCGTCACCGGCGGACGCCGCGTGGGCCATCACCGCCACGCTGCTCGCCGCCGCGGTCGCCACCCCGACCGTCGGGCGCCTCGGCGACATGTACGGCAAGCGGCGGATGCTGCTGGTCAGCGTCGTCCTGCTGATCGCGGGGTCGGTGACCTGCGGCCTGTCGAGCAGCCTGGTGCCGATGATCGTCGGCCGCGCGCTGCAGGGCCTGGCCTCCGGCGTGATCCCGCTGGGCATCAGCATCATGCGCGACGAGCTGCCCGCCGAACGGCTCGGCTCGGCGACCGCGATGATGAGCGCCTCCCTCGGCGTCGGCGGCGCGCTCGGCCTGCCCGCCGCGGCGCTGATCGCGGAGAACGCCGACTGGCACGTGTTGTTCTGGACGGCCGCCGGCCTCGGCGTGGTCGCGTTCCTGCTGGTGGTGTCGTTCGTGCCGGAGTCGTCGGTGCGCACCGGCGGGCGGTTCGACCTGCCCGGCGCGCTCGGCCTGTCGGCCGCGCTGCTGTGCCTGCTGCTGGCGATTTCCAAGGGCGGGGACTGGGGCTGGGGCGACGGGCTGACCATCGGCCTGTTCGTCGGCGCCGTCGTGGTGCTGCTGGTGTGGGGCTGGTGGGAGCTGCGCACGAGGGAACCGCTGGTGGACCTCCGCACCACCGCGCGCAGGCAGGTGCTGCTGACCAACATCGCGTCGGTCGTGTTCGGGTTCGCCATGTTCGCGATGTCGCTGGTGCTGCCGCAACTGCTGCAGCTGCCGACGGCGACCGGGTTCGGGCTCGGCCAGACGATGCTGATGGCCGGCCTCGTGATGGCGCCGTCAGGTCTGGTCATGATGGCCACCGCGCCGGTGTCGGCGAAGATCTCCCGGACACGCGGCCCGAAGGTGACGCTGATGCTCGGCGCGCTCGTGGTCGCGATCGGGTACGGGCTCGACATCGTGTTGATGGGCGAGGTCTGGCAGCTGCTGATCGCCTCGTGCGTCATCGGCGCCGGGATCGGGCTGTCCTACGGCGCGATGCCCGCGCTGATCATGTCCGCGGTGCCGGTGTCGGAAACCGCGTCGGCGAACAGCCTGAACACGCTGATGCGCTCGATCGGCACGTCCACCTCCAGCGCGGTCGCGGGTGTGGTGCTGGCGCAGATGACCGTGTCGCTGGGGCCGGTGACCGTGCCGTCGCAGGACGGGTTCCGGGTGGTGCTGGCGATCGGCGCGGGCGCGGCGCTGGTGGCGCTGTTCGTCGCCGCGTTCCTGCCCGCGCGGCGCCGGGCCGCGGCCGGGCGGAGCGTGTCGGGCACCGTGCGCGGGGCGAGTGGCGCGGCGGTGGTCACGGTGACCGCGCACCGGGCCGACGGGAGCGTCGCGGCGAGCGCGGCGGCCGGTTCGGACGGCGCCTTCGCGCTGGCGGCGCTGCCCGCGGAGCCGCTGTCGCTGGTGGCGGTGGAGCACCCGGCGGTGCACGAGACGGTTTCGGTCGGCGCCGGGGTCACGCAGCGGCACGACATCGACTTGGCGGAGCGGGCATGACCACGACGGCAGAGGTGACGCTCAGCGGACGGGTGCGCAGCGGGCGGCGGGCGCTGCCGGACGTGACCCTGACGTTGACCGACCGGGTCGGCGCGCAGGTGGCCCGTGCTCGTACCGCGGCGGACGGATCGTTCCGGCTCGGCGGGCTCGCGCCGGGCAACTACGTGCTGATCGTGGCGCGCGCGGGGTTCCAGCCGCAGGCGACGGTCGTCGCGGTCGAGGCCGGGGCCGCGCCGCTGGACGTGACGCTCGAACCGGCGACCAGCGTGCGCGGGGTGGTGCGGGACCGGCACAGCGGGCGGCCGATCGCGACGGCGGCGGTGACGGCCGTGGGCGCGGGCGGGGAGGTCATCGCAAGCACGGTGTCCGATCCGGACGGTGGCTACCGGATCACCGGTGTCGACGCGGGTGAGATCACGCTGGTGGCAGCCGCGCCGGGCGCCGATCCGGTGGCGACGGTGGTGCCGCTGGGTGGTGGGCGGGAGCACGAGGTCGACCTGGAGCTGGACACGCACAGCACCCTCACCGGCAGGGTGACCGCCGGGGGCCGCCCGGTCGCCGGGCTGGCGCTGGAGCTGCGGGACGCGTCCGGCCGGGCGGTGGCCGCGGCGGTGACGGGCGCGGACGGGACGTACCGGTTCGAGCGGGTGAGCGCCGGGCAGTACACGCTGACGAGCGCCGCGGGCCGCCCGGTGGTGACGACGATCCCGGCGGACGCGGTGACCGCGGAGCTGGTGCTGGAAGGTCCTTAGTGGAGGGTTCAGGCCGGCTGCAGCGGTGGTCTTGTGGGGGCTGGCAGCGCGGCGATCAAGCGGCGGCTGCGGAGACGGCGGTCCGTGGCGGGGCGGCGGGCCGCCGGACGGCGGCCAGATCGTCGAAGCGGCCCGTGGGGGCGGGCACGCACGAGCCGCCGAGGTGGCGCAGCTGCACGGCCCGCGGCAGGGGCGAGCGGGTCGCCGAACCGCGGCCAGATTGACGCAGTGGCCCGTGGGGGCGGGCGCGAGCCCGCTGCTGCGGGCCGAGCAGGGTGCGCTCCGGGTCGAGCCGCTCGGTGCAGGTGGCCGAGTTGCCGTCGCCGCAGGGCTGGTCGTCGCGGTAC
>NZ_JBEXTX010000153.1:0-14871 GCF_040614175.1 Amycolatopsis sp. NPDC006131 | reverse complement strand
AGACCGCCCGGTTGTACAACATGACCGACGACCCGGGCGTGAAGGAGATGCTGAAGTTCAACCTGGCCCGGGACACCGTGCACCAGAAGCAGTGGCTGCGCGCCATCGAAGAACTCCAGGCCGACGGCCTGGAAACCGACATCGCCCCCAGCGCCCTGCTCGACGAAGAGGACCAGACGCACAACAACACCATCTGGCACCTCTCCGACGGCCCCGACGGCAACAAGGGCGCCTGGTCCACCGGTGAAGACCGCATCGAGTACCTGATGGACCCCAAGCCCCTCGGCGGTCCCGGCAGCGCACCCAAGCCCGACCCCGAGCTCTACGCCACCTACTCGCCCACGCAGGACGCGATGGGCACGGTCAAGGGCAAGGCCCAGTCCGCGGTCAACAAGCTGACCTGACGGAACAAGCCCCCTCGGGACCACGATCCCGAGGGGGCTTCCCGTTCGCCGTCGTCAGACCGGGCTCGCCGCGGCGTCGGCGGGCACGACCGCACCGGCGGGAGCCTTGTCCCCCAGCGCCTTCTCGTAGACCCGCAGGACGTCGATCGCGATGCGGTCCCACGAGTACCGCGACCGGGCGCGGTCGCAGCCCGCGATCCCGTAGGCCTCGCGCTGCGCCGGATCGCCGAGCAGGCGGCGCAGCGTCGCGGCCAGCGCTTCCGGGCGCTTCGGCGGCACCAGTTCCCCGGTCACGCCGTCCACCACGGTGTCGATCAGGCCGCCGACCGCCGCCGCGACCACCGGGACACCGCAGGCCATGGCCTCCAGCGGCACGATGCCGAACGGTTCGTACCACGGCGTGCACACGACCAGGTCCGCCGAGCGCAGCAGCGACGGCATCTCGTCCCGCGTCACCTGGCCCAGCAGCCGCACGCGGTCGGCCACGCCGAGCCGCTCGGCCAGCTCCACCAGGCGCTTGGCCTCCGGATCGTCGGCGAGCCGCCCCTGCTCGGGGCCGCCCGCGATGACCAGTTCGGCGCCGGGCACGGCGGGCAGCGCGGCGATCGCCGTCGCGAACCCCTTGCGCGGCACCAGCCGCCCGACGCTGACGATCCGGTGCAGGCTCCCGCGCGGCGCGACCGGCCCGTCCGGGGTGAACCGCTCGAGGTCGACCCCGCACGGCGCGACCGACATGCGCGAGCGCGGCAGCCCCATCCGGGCCAGCTCGAACACCTCGTCCGAGCAGGTGGCGGCGACGCGCGCGGCGTTCTTGCCGATCAGCCGCTCCAGCTGCACCCGCTCCGGCGGGCTGGTGTCCGCCTTGCCCTGGTAGCGCTTCTTCACCACGCCCAGCGCGTGGAAGGTCTGGACCACCGGCACGTCGGTGCCGCGCGTGGCGAGCAGCGACGCCAGCCCGGACATCCAGAAGTGCGCGTGCACCACGTCCGGGGTGTCCCGCTGCCACGCCTTGGCCAGGTAGCGGCCGAACTCGGTCATGTGCGGCAACAGGTCGTCCTTGGGCAGGTACTCCGCCGGGCCCGCCGGCACGTGCACCACCCGGTAGCCCGCGGGCGCCCGGACCTCCTCCGGCTGCGCCCGGTCGTCGCGCCGGGTGTAGACGGTGACGTCGTGGCCCTGTCGGCACAGCGCGGCGGACAGTTCCGCCACGTGCAGGTTCTGCCCGCCCGCGTCCACCTCGCCCAGGACGGCCAGGGGGTTGGCGTGCTCCGACACCATCGAAATCTTCATGCGCTACCTCCACTCGTCACCCGGCCGAGCTGGACGTCCCAGTTGCGCAGGAAGGCGTCCAGGCCGTAGCTGGCCAGCGCGTGCTCGCGCGCTTGCTTGCCCATCCGGTGCGCCAGTTCCGGATCCGCCATCAGCTCGGCGGCCGCGCGCACCAGTTCGTTCACATCCGCCGAGACGAAACCCGCCTCCGGCGGCACCGCGCGGGACGCCTCGGTGCCGGCCACCGCCACCACCGGCATCCCCAGGTGCATCGCCTCGATCAGCGACAGGCCCAGCGACGTCCAGCGCGGGGTGTGCAGGTACAACCGGCACCGCGCCAGCCCCGCGTGCAGGGCGTCCTGCCCGAGGTCGCCCCGCGTGCGCAGGCGCTCCCCCAGGCCGAAGTGGTCGTCGAGCTTCTCCACGCCGATGCCCCAGACGTCCAGCGGGGCGACCTCGGCGAAGGCGGGCAGCAGGTCGGTGCCGACCGCGCGGCCGCGGCGCACCGGCTCGTTCATGACGAGGCCGATCGAGGCCTCCTCGCCGGTGTACAGCTCGCCCGGGTCGACCACCCCGTGCTCGATGACCGTGGCAGGCGCCCGGCCGGAGTCCCAGATCAGGTTGTTGAAGTGGGTGACGTGCACCAGCGGGATCTCGTCCTGATCGGCCAGCGGGTGCCGCGTGCGCGGCACGTCGCCGGTCGGGGTGTTGTGCTCGACGAACACCGCGGGGACGTCCCGGCCGGGCCGCCGCCCCGTCCACCGCTCGGTCAGCTCGATCTCGTCCGGGCGCTGGAGGACGACCACGTCGATGTCGGCGTTCCGCAGCTCGGCCGGACTCACCTCCCGCGCGGACGGCCACGCTCGGTCACAGCGGCCCCGTCCCCAGGGACCGCCCTCCGGTAGCAGCGGAAGGAGGTACTCGTGCCGTCCGCGTACGAAGGAACCGGTCCATGACCCGTGTACGTGCCACAGCAGTATTCGCAGCGGATCGTCCTCTGCCCGTCTCATGGAGGAGTTCTTTCACCCTGGCAGAGGAACTAAACACGCTACGCAGCACTGCTACTCTCCGTGATCGTCACACGCGTTCGGTGGTCCTCGTCCGTGCGGGCAGCAGGAAGATCACCAGTCCCAGCACCGCGACCACCCCGTGCAACGCGTTGTCGGCCCAGTGCGGGTCGAACACCCGGCGCACGTCGTCGGGGTTGTCGGTGCCCGCGGACAGCAAACCCCAGATCGTGATGCCCAGCAGGGGGAAGAAGGCCACCAGGCCGAACACCCGTGCGGTGCGCGCTCGGCGCGCGGCGATCAAGCCGAGCAGTCCCAGCGCGGTGCGCACGACGTTGAGCACAGTGCCGGTGTGAAATCCCAGGATTTCCCCCGCGGTGGCGAAGCCCGCGATCCCCAGCGCGAGGAACACCACGCCCACCACCAGTGCGAAACCCTGGGCCAGCGGCGCGCGTTCCGTCGTCTGCTCAACCATCGATGGACCTCCTTCGTCGAACCTCTCGGCGCGGGGTTCCCCGGACCGGGCCCCCGCAACCAGGTGTGGCGAACGGCGGGACGGGGTAGTCCGGGCCATGACCAGGTCGGCACGAGACAGCGGGGGGAAGCGGAACGTTGGCTGAGACGCGCCTCGCGGGCACCGTCGAGGACAACGATTCCTCGGAGGACCACACCCCCACTTTCGCCGATCTGGCGGCCGCCGCGCCGGACGATCCGCGCCGGGAACAGCTCCGGACCGCGCTGGTCACCCAGTACCTGTCGGTGGCCGAGCACATCGCGCGCCGGTTCAGCGGGCGCGGCGAGGCGTACGAGGACCTGTTGCAGGTCGCGCGCGTCGGGCTGATCAACGCCGTCGACCGGTTCGAGCCGGAACGCGGCACCGACTTCCTGTCCTTCGCCGTGCCGACCATCATGGGCGAGGTCCGGCGGCACTTCCGCGACGCCAGCTGGTCGGTGCGGGTGCCGCGGCGGCTCAAGGAACTCCACCTGCAGATCGGGCAGGCCAGCAGCGAGCTGGGCCAGCGCCTTGGCCGCGCGCCGACGCCGACGGAGATCGCGCGCGAGCTGGACCTCACGCCGGACGAGGTGAGCGAGGGCCTGCAGGCGGGCAACGCCTACTACGCCGTGTCGGTCGACAAACCGGCCGGCGAGGACGACGAGGCCGCGTCGCTGGCCGACACCCTCGGCGAAGAGGACTACGGCATCGAGACGGTCGAGAACCACGAGGCGCTGCAACCGCTGCTGCGCGACCTGGCCCCGCGCGAGCGCACCATCCTGATGCTGCGCTTCTTCGGCAACATGACGCAGACGCAGATCGCCAAGCGCGTCGGCATCTCCCAGATGCACGTGTCGCGGCTGCTCGCGCAGACCCTGCAGCACCTGCGGGAGAAGCTCACCGAAGAGCCCTGACGCGTCGTTTCGCGCCGCCCGGGCACGGGTAGCCGACGGCGATGGACGGCCCGGGCCCGCTCCGTCCGAAGTGGAGCGCCGGGCCCGCACCCGACGGCTGAGGAGCGTGCCCCGAATGACCGGCTTTTTCGCAGGCGGGCCCGGCAGTCCGTTCGACCAGTTCCTGGCGCAGTTCTTCGGCAACGCCGTGCCCAGCAGGCGCCCGAACGCGGTCGACATCACGCGGCTGATGTCCGACCAGGCGCGGGAACTCGTCGCGCACGCCGCCGAGAAGGCTGCCGACCAGGGCCGGGCCGACGTCGACACCGAACAGCTGCTGTGGGCGGCCACGCAGGCGTCGCCGACGCGGCAGCTGCTGGAGAGCGCGGGCGCGAAGCCCGAGGAGATCGCGCGCGAGATCGACCGGCACGGCAGTGGCACCGGCGAGCGCACCACCCCGGCCATGCTGGCGCCGGGCGCGAAGCGCGCGCTGCTGGACGCGCACGGCATCGCCCGCACCCTCGGCTCCAGCTACATCGGGCCGCAGCACCTGCTGCTCGCGCTCGTCGCCAACCCGGACTCCGCGGCCGGCCGAATCCTTGCCCGCGCCGGGGTCACGCCGGAGGCGTTCCAGGGCCCGCCGCAGGGGCAGCCGATGCCGCGCGGCCGTCCCGAGCAGCGGCCGCAGCCACGCACCGACACGCCGACGCTGGACCAGTACGGCCGGGACCTCACCGCCGAGGCGGCCGAGGGCAACATCGACCCGGTCGTCGGGCGCGACGACGAGATCGAGCAGACCGTCGAGGTGCTGTCCCGGCGCACCAAGAACAACCCGGTCCTGATCGGCGAACCGGGCGTGGGCAAGACGGCGATCGTGGAGGGCCTGGCGCAGCGCATCTGCGACGGCGACGTGCCCGACCTGCTCGCCCGCCGCCGGGTGGTGCGGCTCGACCTGACCGCGATGGTCGCGGGCACCCGCTACCGCGGCGACTTCGAGGAGCGCATGACGAACCTCCTCGACGAGATCCGCCGCAACCGCGACCAGCTGATCGTGTTCATCGACGAGCTGCACACCGTGGTCGGCGCGGGCGCGTCGGAGGGGTCGATGGGCGCGGGCAACATGCTCAAGCCGGCGCTGGCCCGCGGTGAGCTGCACATCGTCGGCGCGACCACGCTCGACGAGTACCGGCAGCACATCGAGAACGACCCGGCGCTGGAGCGGCGGTTCCAGCCGATCCTGGTGCCCGAGCCGTCGGTGCCCGACACCGTCGCCATCCTGCACGGCCTGCGCGACCGGTACGAGGCGCACCACCAGGTCCGGTTCACCGACGAAGCGCTGGCGGCGGCCGCGGACCTGTCCGACCGCTACCTGACCGACCGGTTCCTGCCGGACAAGGCGATCGACCTGATCGACCAGGCCGGCGCGCGCGTGCGGCTGCGCTCCGGCCGCCGCCCCAACGACGTGCGCGAGCTGCAGGCCCGGCTGGAGGAGCTGTCCCGGGACAAGGACCAGGCGGTGGCCGAGGAGAACTTCGAGCGCGCCTCGGCCCTGCGCGACGAGATCGCCGGCCTGCGCGAGCAGCTGCGCACCGCCGACAGCGACGGGCGGCCCAGCGGCGTGCAGGAGGTGACGCCGCAGGACATCGCCGAGGTGATCTCGCGGCTGACCGGGGTGCCGGTGAACCAGCTGACCGAGGACGAGCGCGACCGGCTGCTGCGGCTGGAGGAGCACCTGCACGAGCGGGTCATCGGGCAGGAGGAGGCGGTCGACGCGGTCGCCGAGGCCGTGCGCCGCTCGCGTGCCGGGTTCGCGCCGCCGGACCGGCCCTACGGCAGCTTCCTGTTCCTCGGCCCCACCGGCGTCGGCAAGACCGAGCTGGCGCGGGCGCTGGCGGCGGCGCTGTTCGGCGACGAGGAGCGGATGATCCGGCTGGACATGTCCGAGTACGGCGAGCGGCACACGGTCAGCAGGCTGATCGGCGCTCCCCCCGGCTACGTCGGGTACGAGGAGGCCGGCCAGCTGACCGAGGCGGTGCGGCGACGGCCCTACTCGGTGGTGCTCTTCGACGAGATCGAGAAGGCGCACCCGGAGATCTTCAACGTGCTGCTGCAGGTCCTCGACGACGGTCGGCTGACCGACGGTCGCGGGCGCACGGTGAACTTCACCAACACGGTGCTGATCATGACCAGCAACATCGGGTCGGAGATCATCTCCAGCAGCACGCAGGGGGCGCTCGGGTTCGCCGCCGACCGGGGCGACTCGGAGCGGCCACTGCGGGAGCGGCTGATGCGGCGGCTGCGGGAGCAGTTCCGGCCGGAGTTCCTCAACCGGATCGACGAGATCATCGTGTTCCGCAAGCTCGAGGCCGCGCAGCTGGAGCAGATCACCGAGCTGATGCTGGAGCAGACGAAACGGCGCGCGCACGCGCAGGACATCACGCTGGAGTTCACGCCGGATGCCGTGCGGTGGCTGGCGCGGGCCGGGTACCAGCCCGAGTTCGGCGCGCGCCCGATGCGGCGCACGATCCAGCGCGAGGTCGACAACCCGCTGTCGCGGATGATGCTGCGCGGCGAGCTGACCCCCGGCGCGCGGGTGCGGGTGGGCGCCGGTGACAAGGGCCTGTCGTTCGACGTGTCAGCGTCGGTGGGAAGGGAAGACCGATGAGCAGTCCCGATCCGCGCTCCGACCGCACCCCGGGAACCGAACGCGGCGGCGTCGTGCCGGGCGACACCCCGCCCGACCCGGATCCCGCCCGGACGCCCGGACTGGAACCCGGCGGAGGCGTCGCCCCCGGCGACACTCCCCCGGACTCCGGCCAGACCTCCGGACTTTCGCACCACCAGCAGAAACCGCCGCGGGCGCTGCCCGTGGTGACCATCGTGATCTCCGTGGTGCTGGCGATCCTGATCGCGGCGCTGCTGGTGTCCTCGGCGGTGGGCTGGCTGCAGTTCTGAGGCGGTCGCGGCTCGGCTGCGGAAGCCACCACCGGGCAGGTGCAGGGCCAAGCGGCCGGGCGGTCGCGCGCAGCGGCCCGATTGGCCCTGCCCGAGGTTCGGCGCGCCGGTCGGGGTGCCAGCGGCGTGGCCGGGCGGGCGCGCCGCCCAAGTGACCCCTGCCCACGGCCCGGCCCACTGGTGGGGGCACCGCACCCCCACCAGCCCCTGCCCACGACCCACTGGTCCGAGCACCGGCGCCCCACCGGCTCGCCGCGCGACGTTGCAACAGAGCCGCCGTGCGCGCCCACCGGCCCCCTCCCCACGATCCGGCTCGTCAGGGCGCCGGCGCACCCACCGGGTTCGGGTGCGGCACCGGGACCGGCACCAGCCCGCGCGCGATCGGCCGCAGCCAGCGGTCCAGCGCGGCCAGCTCGTCCTCGCCCACTGCCGAGTACGGCACCGCCGCCAGCTCGTCCGTGCGCCGCTCGATGTGGTCCCGCAGGCGGGCGCCCCGGTCGGTCAGCCCGCGCCCGTCGATCAGGCCGCGGGCGGCCAGCCGGTCCCGGGCCGCCGTCCACTCCTCGTCCGTCCAGCCGCGGTTGGGCGCCACGACGCTCCGGCTGCCGTCCGCCGCGTCGCGCAGGGCGTGTGCTTCCAGGCCGTCGACGCCCTCCGCGGCCAGCACCGCCACGTGCCCGTCGCCGCGGTGCTCGCGCAACGTCGTCGCCGCCTGCCACAGCGCCGCGAGCGGGTCGTCCGGCCACGGCAGCGCGGCGTTCGCGGCTCCCAGCGGCCGGCCCGCCCAGCCGGCCGCCGCCACGATCCGCCGCAGCACCGGCAGCACCGGAGCCGGCACCTCGCGCACGTGGTCCCGCAACGCCGCCACCGCGCCCGCGCTCCGGGCGGCCAGCGCCTCCGCCGGGGACACCACATCCCAGATCGACGGCACCGACCGCGCCAGGAACGACGGCGCGAAGCCGTAGAACACGGCGGTCACCACGCCGAGCCCGGCCGCCCCCAGCGGCGCCGCCCGCGTCGCGACGTAGCCGCGCCAGACCCCGCGCAGCCCCGCCGCCTCGTGCGCCGCCTTGGCCTGCGGCGCGAAGTAGGTGACGTCGTGCAGCGTCTCCAGCACGACCCACAGCTCGCGCGCCCTCACCGCGCCACCGCCGGTCGCCGCCGCGCCACCCCGGTGGCCTGCTCGAACGCGTGCCCCAGCTGCAGCACGGCGAAGTCGGCGCGGTGCGGCCCCACGATCTGCAACCCGACCGGCAGGCCGCCGGGCGTGAACCCGGCGGGCACCGACAACGCGGGCGAGCCGCTGACCGTCACGAAGTAGGCCGAGCGCATCCAGTCGAGGTAGGTCTCCATGTCCCGGCCCGCGACCCGCACCGGGTACTCCAGCTCCGCGTCGAACGGCGGCACCTGGCTGACCGGCAGCAACAGGAAGTCGTAGCGCGTGAAGAACTCGCGGAAGCGGTGGAACAGCTCGGTGCGCAGGACTTCGGCGCGGCCGACATCGGTCGCCGACAGCCGCAGCCCCTCCTCGGTGTTCCACACGATGGTGTCCTTGATCCGGTCCCGCTCGGTTTCCAGCAGCGGCCCGTACTTCACCGCGAACTGCCACGCCCGCAGGATCCGGAACGCCTCGTCCGCGCCGGCGAAGTCCGGGCAGTCGCGCTCCACCACGCACCCCAGGTCGCCGAACACCTTCGCCGACGCCTCGACCACGTCCGCCACCTCCGGTTCCACCGGCACGCTGCCGCCCAGGTCGGGCGACCACGCGATCCGCAGGCCCCGCACGTCGCGGTCCAGCGGACGGGCGAAAGTCTCCCCCGGCTCGTCCAGCGCGATCGGCGACCGCGGGTCCGGGCCGGCGAGCACCGACAGCAGCAGGGCCGCGTCGGCGACCGTGCGGGCCATCGGACCGGCCGTCGCCAGCCCCGACCAGCCCAGCGGCGCCGGCCACGACGGCACCCGCCCGATCGACGGCCGGAAGCCGACCACGTTGCAGAACGACGCCGGGTTGCGCAGCGACCCGCCGAGGTCGCTGCCGTCGGCCAGCGGGTGCATCCCGGTGGCCAGCGCCGCCGCCGCGCCCCCGCTGCTCCCGCCCGCCGACCGGGACAGGTCGTAGGGGTTGCGGGTGGCGCCGAAGACCGGGTTGAAGGTGTGCGAGCCGGCGGCGAACTCCGGCACGTTGGTCTTGCCGATGCTGATCACCCCGGCGGCCCGCATGCGCTCGACCACCAGCTCGTCGCGTTCGGGCACGTGGTCGGCGTGCAGGGGCGAGCCGAAGGTGGTGCGGATGCCCGCAGTCTCGTGGGTGTCCTTGTGCGCGACCGGGATCCCGTGCAGGGGCGGCAGTTCCGCGCCGCGGGCGGCGCGTTCGTCGGCTTCGGCCGCCTCGGCCAGCGCCCGCTCGGCGACGAGCGTGACGACGGCGTTGACGTCCGGGTTCACGCGCTCGATCTGGTCCAGGTGCGCCTGCACGACCTCGCGGGCGGACAGCTCGCGCGCCCCGAGCGCGGCGCGCAGTTCCCGTGCGGTGCGGAAGGAGATGTCGGTCACGGTGCGATCCTGCCAGTCCTCGGGCGCGCGCGGATGAGACGATTCCGGGGTGGCAGGTGAGGCGGCACGCCGGGTGATCGACGGTCCGGCCGTCGAGGCGGCGCTGGACGGCCTCGGCGACCGCGACGTGGTGCGCGAGTGGGCCGAGCGGTTCTCGGTGCTGGCCGACCCCTCGCGCCTGACGTTGCTCGTGTGCATCCACTACGCGCGCGAGATCTGCGTGTCCGACCTGGCGGTGGCGGCCGGCATGACGGACACCGCGGTGTCCCAGGCATTGCGGCTGCTGCGCGCGCACGGCCTGGTCACCGCGCAGCGCACCGGGCGGATCGTCCGGTACCGGCTGGCGGACGCCACCGTCCACGAGCTCATCCACCACGTGCGGCCGCACCGGCAACACTAGAGCCGCGCGGTATAGGTCGTTATACGGCGGTGGCACGCGGCGAGCCCGCCGGTTCGCAGGTACCGTGCAGGCATGATCGGGTTGCCCGACGGCATCACCGCGTGCCTGTTCGACCTGGACGGTGTCCTGACCGGCACCGCCGCGCTGCACCGGGAAGCCTGGAAGCAGACGTTCGACCAGTTCCTGCGCGAACGGGACGGAAGCGGTTTCCACCCGTTCACTGACGCGGACTACGCCCGCTACGTGGACGGGCGGCCGCGGCTGGACGGGGTGCGCACGTTCCTCGCCGCGCGCGGGATCGAGCTGCCCGAGGGCGGTCCGGACGACGCGGTCACCGAGCACACCGTGCACGGGCTGGGGAACCGCAAGAACGACCTCGTGCTGCGGATCATCGCCGAGCGCGGGCCGAACCCGTACCCGGGGTCGCGCCGGTACCTGGAGGCCGCGCGGGACGCCGGGATGGCGATCGCGGTGGTGACGTCGTCGGCGAACGCGCAGGCGGTGCTGGACGCGGCGGAGTTCACCCCGTTCGTGCAGGCCCGCATCGACGGGCTGGTCATCACCCGGGACGGGCTGCGCGGCAAACCGGCGCCGGACTCGTTCCTGGCCGGGGCGAAGGCGCTGGGCGTGGAACCCGCGCGGGCGGCGGTGTTCGAGGACGCGCTGGCCGGTGTGGAAGCCGGCCGGGCCGGGAACTTCGGGTTCGTCGTCGGGGTGAACCGGGCGGACCAGGCGGAGGCGCTGCGGGAGCACGGCGCCGACGTGGTGGTGGACGATCTCGCGGAACTGCTGGGGGACGCATGAGCCTCGTGACTCGCGGCTACGAGTGCGCGCCGTGGGAACTGCGGTGGCGCGGCCTCGCGGTCGACCAGTTGCAGCGCACGGAATCGACCTTCGCGTTGTCGAACGGGCACATCGGCCTGCGCGGCACCCTCGAAGAGGGCGAGCCGCGCGGCCTGCCCGGCACCTACCTGAACGGCTTCTACGAGGAGCACGAGCTGCCCTACGCCGAGGCGGGGTACGGCTACCCGGAGGCCGGGCAGACGGTCGTGAACGTGACCGACGGCAAGATCATCCGCCTGCTGGTGGAGGACGAGCCGTTCGACATGCGTTACGGCACAGCGACTTCGCACGAGCGGGTGCTGGACTTCCGGACGGGCACGCTGACCCGCACCACCGAGTGGTCGTCGCCGACCGGGCGGCACGTGCGGGTGCGCACGCAGCGGCTGGTGTCGTTCACCCAGCGCGCGGTGGTGGCGATCCGGTACGAGGTCGAGCCGCTGGACGGGAAGATGCAGCTGGTGCTGCAGTCCGACCTGCTGGCGAACGAGCCGATCGAGTCGGACACCAGGGACCCGCGGGTGGCCGCGGCGCTGCAGTCGCCGCTGGAGTCGGAGTTCTTCCTCGCCGACCACTACCGCGCGGTGCTGGTGCACCAGACGCGGCGGTCCGGGCTGCGCGTGGCGGCGGCGATGGACCACCAGATCGAGTCGCCGGACGGGTTGCGCACCGACATCCTCGCCGAGGAGGACCTGGCGCGGCTGAGCATCGCGGTGGACGTGCCGCAGGGCAAGGTGCTGCGGCTGACCAAGTTCGTCGGCTACGGGTGGTCGGCGCAGCGTTCGGTGCCGGCGTTGCGCGCGCAGGTCGACGCCGCGCTCGCCGGGGCGCTGCAGACCGGCTGGGACGGGCTGCTGGCCGAGCAGCGCGCGTTCCTCGACGACTTCTGGGAGACCGCCGACGTCGAGATCGACGGCGACCCGGAGCTGCAGCAGGCGACCCGGTTCGCGTTGTTCCACATCCTGCAGGCCGGGGCCCGCGGGGAAAGCCGCGCGATCCCCGGCAAGGGGCTGACCGGGCCGGGCTACGACGGCCACGCGTTCTGGGACACCGAGTCGTTCGTGCTGCCGGTGCTGACCTACAGCGTGCCGGAGGCGGCGCGGGATGCGTTGCGGTGGCGGCATTCCACGCTGCCCAAGGCGCGGGAGCGGGCGCGGCAGCTCGGCCTGCGCGGCGCGGCGTTCCCGTGGCGGTCGATCAACGGCGCGGAGTGCTCGGCGTACTGGCCCGCGGGCACCGCGGCGTTCCACGTCAGCGCCGACATCGCCGACGCGGTCGCCCGCTACTACTGGGCCACCGGCGACGCGGAGTTCGAGCGCCAGTGCGGCACCGAGCTGCTGCTGGAGACGGCGCGGCTGTGGATGTCGCTCGGGCACTTCGACCGGCACGGCCGGTTCCGCATCGACGGGGTGACCGGGCCGGACGAGTACTCGGCGGTCGCGGACAACAACGTCTACACGAACCTGATGGCGCAGCGGAACTTCCGCGAGGCGGCGGCGTCCTGCGAGCGGGTGCCAGAGGTCGCGTCACTGTTCGGTGTGGACGAAGCCGAGGTGGCAGGCTGGCGGCGGGCGGCCGAGCAGATGTACGTGCCCTACAACGAAGAACTCGGTGTGCACCCGCAGTCGGAGGGCTTCACCGAGCACCTGGACTGGGACTTCGCCGGCACGCCGCTGGAGAACTACCCGCTGCTGCTGAACTACCCGTACTTCGACCTGTACCGCAAGCAGGTGGTGAAGCAGGCCGACCTGGTGCTGGCGCTGCACCTGCGGGGCGACGCGTTCACGCCGGAGCAGAAGCAGCGCAACTTCGCCTACTACGAGGCCAGGACGGTGCGGGACTCGTCGCTGTCGGCGGGCACGCAGTCGGTGATCGCGGCCGAGGTGGGGCACCTGGACCTGGCCTACGACTACCTGGGCGAGGCGGCGCTGACCGACCTGCACGACGTGCACAACAACGTGCGCAACGGGCTGCACATGGCGTCGCTGGCCGGGGCGTGGATGGGCGTGGTCGCGGGCTTCGGCGGGATGCGCGACCACGACGGCAAGCTGAGCTTCGCGCCGCGGCTGCCGCCCGCGCTGGACCGGATCCAGTTCCGCATGTGCTTCCGGGAGAGCCGCTTCCTGGTGGAAATCCACCGCGACGACGCGACGTACCGGCTGCTGTCCGGGAAGCCGGTGGAGATCCGGCACCACGGGGAGCCGATGTCGGTCACCGAGGCCGCCACGACGAAGCCGATCCCGCCGATCGACCCGGGCCCGGCGCCGCACCAGCCCGCGGGCCGCGAGCCGGCCCGCAGGGACCCCGCCCAGGTGCGGCGCAACATCGCCGCATCCCGCTGAGCCGACCAGAGCGGCTGGACTGTCTCCGGGGCGGGCCGCGGCGAACACCGCCGCTTCCCGCAGGGTGGGCCGGGCCATCGCCGCTTCCTGCTGAGATTCAGGCCCCGCCACACCGCCGCCACCGAGACGGCGCACCGTGGGCTGGCCACCGGCCGGGCCGCCCCCCGGTGTGGCACCTGGGCGGGACTGCCCTCGAGCCAGGTGATGGGGCGCGCAGCCCCCGGCGCCAGTCCGGCACCACCCCGCGGCGCGCCGCCGCGGCGTCAGTCCGCGCCCTGCACTAAGCCGCAGCGTCAATCCGCGCGGTGCAGCTTGTCCGGCTTGTGCACTGCGGGCACGCGGCACCCGCGCCTGCACGCCGCCTCACCCCGCGGGGTCAGTCGGGCGGTTCCGGGATCCCCTCGTCCGGCTTGACCTCTTCGGTGTTCGGCGGCTTCTCGACGTCCTCGGTGGGTCCCATGTCCAGGTCGGGGTGCCGGACGTCGGGGAAGTCCGGCGACAGGGGCGGTTCGGGGCTGACCGGCTTCTTCTCGTCGTCCTTGTCGTTCATGGCACCGGCTTACCCCTTTTCCGCGAACTGTCAACCGGCCTGGCACCGCGGGCACCACACGGTGCCGCGCCCGCCGACCCGGCCGTGCTCCAACACGGTCCCGCATCGCGGGCAAGTCCCCGACGGCTCGTCCCGCCGCCCGGTGAGCCACGTCGTGCGCGGCGGCACCCGCCCGGCCTTCACCGCCGCCCGCAGCACCGCGCGCATCTCCCGGTGCAACCGGTCGGCCGCCGTGCCATCGAGGTCCGCGGCGCGCACCTGCGGAGCCAGCCGGGCCCGCCACAGGATCTCGTCTGCCAGCAGGTTCCCGAGCCCGGCGAGCACCGCCTGGTCGGTCAGCAGCTGTTTGATCCCGCGACGGCGGCCGAGGAGGACGCGGAACCGCTCCTTCGGCACGTCCAGCGCGTCCGGCCCGGTGTCCGCGAGCAGCCGGTCCAGCTCCGCGTCGCCCGCGAGCAGGCGCAGGCCCTGCAGCTTCCGCATGTCGCGGTAGCGCAGCTCCCCGTCGTCGAAGGCGAAGATCACCCGGTCGTGCCGGTTGCGGTCGTCCAGTTCGGACCACTCCAGCGATCCGGTCATGCCGAAGTGCAGCACCATCGTGGCGGGACGGCCGTCCACCGGCACGATCAGCCACTTCCCCCGCCGCCGGGGCTCGCCGAAGCGCTGGTGCCGCAACGTCTCCCGCAGCCTGCGCGCGCTCACCCCGCGCAGCACGCCCGCGTCCAGCGTGGTCACGCCGGTGATCCGCTTGCCGACCCCGTGGGCGGCCAGGGTGCGGCGGAAACCTTCGACGTCCGGCAGCTCGGGCACACCACAGCTTGCCACCCCACGCCGGCGCCCAAACCTCAATTCATCACTTGTTGATTTCTGGCGGGCGAGCGGGCATGCTGATCGCATGGTGCTGTCGAAGAGGGTCGCCCGGTTCAACCGCGTGGCGACCAACCGCGTGCTCGGACCGCTGACGAAGGGACTCCCGGGGTTCGGGACGATCGTCCACCGGGGTCGCAAGTCCGGGAAGACCTACCGGACGCCCGTGAACGTCTTCCGCGCCGGGGACGGCTTCGTCGTCGCCCTGACCTACGGGCCGCAGGCCGACTGGGTCCGGAACGTCCTGGCCGCGGGCGGGTGCGGGATCGAGACGCGGGGCCGGGTCGTCGAAACGACC
>NZ_JBEXTX010000152.1:0-15174 GCF_040614175.1 Amycolatopsis sp. NPDC006131 | reverse complement strand
TAGGCGGAGAGCTTCCCTGCAGTGTTCATGACATTCCTGTCCTCGGGCTGCCGCTACGCGGTCAGCTGGTAACCGGCTTCTTCGACGGCGGCGCGCACCGCGTCGGTGGTGAGCTCCTGCTCGCTGGTGACGGTGACCTTGCCGGTGGGCAGGTCCACGGCGACGTCCGTGACGCCGGGGATCTCACTGACCTCCTCGGTCACCGACAGCACGCAGTGCTGGCACGTCATCCCGCTCACGGTGTAGGTCTGCTGGGTCATCTGTCTGTCCTCTCTCGTTGTCAGGAACGGACCAGCCGGGCGATGGCCTCGCTGGCTTCGCGCACCTTTGCGTCCGCCGTGTCGCCGCCCACGGCGATCGCTTCGGAGACGCAGTGCTTGAGGTGCTCGTCCATGAGTCCCAGCGACACCGACTGCAAGGCCTTCGTCGCCGCGGCGATCTGGGTCAGCACGTCGATGCAGTACTCGTCGTTCTCGACCATCCGCTGCAGGCCCCGGATCTGCCCCTCGATCCGGCGCAGCCGGGTGAGGTAGCCGTCCTTGTCGCTGGCGTAACCCCGCATCGTTCCTTCTCCTCACGCCGGCGCCTCTGTATACCGTGTACCCGTAACCCTGATTTGGCCGCTGGGCGCGCGCCGACAGGACATGTATACCCTAGGGGGGTACCGCAGTCAAGGAGGGGTCGGTGGTGGCGATGGGCGAACTGTGGAACGCCCGGCGTGATGGGCAGATTGGCCGGTGGCGACTGTCCGTCGAAGTTCTGGTGCGGCTGTGCTGCCGAGCGCTGGTGCCGACGGTGCAGGTCGGCGCAGAACGGTCCGGTCCGCTGGGGTCGGCGCAGGCAAGAGTGACTCTGTCCGGTTCAGGCAAGTGTCGGCGATCTCGCTGAACGACCTTCGTTGCCTCGGTACCCCCATCGGGTATACCGTCATGGCGGAAGGTACCCCCGGTCCGTATGGGCCGAACGATTCAGGAGGCGACTGATGAGCACGGCTGTCTACACCGTCAAGGGCATGACCTGCTCCGGCTGCACGAGCAAGGTGACCACCGCCGTGTCCGGGGTGGCCGGAATCAACGACGTGGATGTCGACATCGCCACCGGCGAGGTCACGGTCACCAGCGACGCGCCCATCGACGACCGGCAGGTCCGGTCCGCCATCGCCGGGGCGGGATACGAGGTCGCGAGCTGACCATGAGCGAGCAGCTCCCGGCTGAACCCGCCGTCGTCATCAAGACGGTGGACAACGGTCCTTACCAGGTCAAGGGCCCGATTCGGCTCGTGGACCACGACAACAACGTCTACGACCTGGGCCCGGGCCGCACGAAGCTCCTGTGCCGGTGCGGTATGTCCGAGACAAAGCCGTTCTGCGACGGTGCCCATGTCAGGAACGGTTTCGTCGCTGCGGAGAGGTCTTCCTGAGTGCCGGGTGGCGCCTGGGCCGGCCCGGCGCCACCCGCATCCGGCGGTGGCTTTACTGCTGATCAGGGGAGCAGGTCGACTCGGAACGACCAGAACGCCTGGCCGATCAGCGCGAGGAACCAGATCGGAGCACTGTGCTGTGAAAGCGCCAGCGCCTGTGCGGCCCGCTGTGGCACCCGGAGGACCGGGGGGTGTCCGACGGTGAGGACGTGCAGGGTGGTGCACCAGAAGATCGGGATGGTCGTGGCCCACACGACCATGCAGTACGGGCGCAGGGCTCCGATCTCGTACACGCTCCGTACGAACAGCCAGTGCAGGAACGCCAGTCCGAATACGGTCTCGAGGTGCAGGCCGATGAAGAACCAGCGCAGCAGCCGGGCGTCGGTGAGCAGGACGACACCGCGGTGGTGACGGGTGCTCATGACCGAGCCGCAGGACGGGATTGGATTGATGCCGCAGGTCGGGACATAGTCGGGTGGGCCAGCACCTGATCTTTTCGATCGGCATGGTGATCGCGGTCAGGGAGCCGAGCGCGCCGCCGATCGTGAGGACCCCGGCCGTGATCCTTTCCGGCAACGCCGGTGGTGTCGTCCAGGTCCTGTCCGGTGGTGTTCGGCATGGATGTCGACGCTGTCAGGAGGCGAGGGTGTCGTCGACCACACTGGCGCCGACTGCAGGCGACGAATGAGACTGCCGTCATCGTTGCCCGAACATATCAACGGAAGTTAGATTGATGGCATGAGTGACGACCGGTGCGAGCTGCTGTGTATCGACTTCGACCACGCCGAGTTCCTGCGCGGCGCGCTGCCGCCGGTCGACGAGATCGCCCGGCGAGCCGAGCGGCTGCGTGCCCTGGCGGACCCGACACGGCTGCGCATCGCGCACGCCCTGCACGTCGGCGACGAGCTGTGCGTGTGCGATCTGGCCTGGATCGTCGCCTCCTCGCAGGGCCTGGTGTCACACCACCTGCGGCAGCTGCGTGCGGCGGGACTGGTCGATTCCCGCCGCAACGGCAAGCTCGTGATGTACCGGCTCAACCCCGCTGCGCACCAGGTCCTCGACGCCGCGGTCGGCACGGTGGCGGAAGGAGACCCGGCATGAGCGACGCGTGCTGCGGCCCCGACGAACACGACGACGAACACGCCGGCGAGACGCCGCAGAGGTTGTGGCAGGTGCGGGAGATTCAGTTCGCCGCCGTCGCCGGGATCCTGCTGGGCGCCGGGTTCCTCGCCGATTGGCTGGGTTCGGGGATCACCGGAATCGTGCTGCACCTGCTGGCGGCGGCGATCGGCGGATGGACCTTCGTACCCGGCACCCTGCGCGCCTTGTCGCGGCGCCGGATCGGCGTCGGCACCCTGATGACCATCGCCCTGGTGGGCGCCCTGTTGCTGGGCCAGTTCGGTGAGGCGGCCGCGCTGGCGTTCCTGTTCTCCATCAGCGAAGCCCTCGAAGACTACTCACTGAGCAGGACCCGCCGTGGGCTGCGAGCCCTGCTCACCCTGGTGCCCGAGCGAGTGCTTGTGCTCCGCGACGGCCGCGAGTTGACGATCCCGGCGGAGGAGCTGCGCGTCGGGGACCGCATGCTGGTGCGCGCCGGCGATCGCATCGCCAGCGACGGAGTCGTCGTCGAAGGACGCTCCAGTGTGGACACCTCCGCCATCACTGGAGAATCGGTCCCCGTCGAAATCGGTCCCGGACAGGAGGTGTTCGCCGGCTCGATCAACTCCAACGGCGTCCTCACCGTCGAGGCCACCGCCACCGTCGCCGACAACTCGCTGACCAAGGTCGTCCGGCTCGTCGAAGAAGCCCAGCAACGCAAGGGAGCACGGCAGCGCATCGCCGACCGGATCTCCCGGCCCCTCGTGCCCGCCGTCATGGTGCTGGCCGTGCTCATCGCCGGCCTCGGCTCGGTGTTCGACGATCCCACCATCTGGATCGAACGGGCCCTGGTCGTGTTGGTCGCCGCGGCCCCCTGCGCACTCGCGATCTCGGTGCCGGTCACCGTGATCGCCGCCGTCGGAGCCGCCAGCCGACTCGGTGTGCTGGTCAAGGGCGGAGCCGCGCTGGAGACGCTCGGCGCGGTGCGAACCGTCGCGCTCGACAAGACCGGCACCCTAACCCGCAATGCCCCTGCGGTCACCGAGATCGTGAACGCCGACGGTGTCCCCGCTGAACGCGTTCTGGAAGTGGCGGCCGCGCTGGAAGCCCGCAGCGAACACCCCCTCGCCGCCGCGATCCTGGCCGCCGCGCCCGAACCGGGGACCGCGCGAGACGTGGCCACCGTGCCCGGCGCCGGCGTGCAAGGCACCGTCGACGCCTGCCCCGCCCGGCTCGGCAAACCCGGCTGGATCAACCCCGGCGAGGCACTGACCGGCGAGGTCGCCCGGCTGCAAGAGGCCGGCACCACCGTAGCTGTCATCCAACACGACGGGATCGTGCTGGGCGTGATCGGCATCCGCGACGAACTGCGCCCCGAAGCCACCGAAACGGTACAAGCGCTGCGCGACAACGGTTACCAGGTGGCCATGCTCACCGGCGACAACACCCGCACCGCCGCTGCGCTGGCCGCGCAGGCCGGGATCACCGACGTCCACGCCGAACTGCACCCCACCGACAAGGCAGACCTCATCGAGCGGCTGCGCGGCCGCAGCCGCGGACACGTCGCCATGGTCGGCGACGGCGTCAACGACGCACCCGCCCTCGCCAACGCCGACGTCGGCATCGCCATGGGCGCCATGGGCACCGACGTCGCCCTCGAAACCGCCGACGTCGCCCTCATGGGCACCGACCTGCGCCACCTGCCCCAAGCACTCACCCACGCCCGCCGCGCCCGCGCCATCATGCTGCAGAACATCGGCCTGTCCGCCGCGATCGTGCTCACGCTCGTGCCTCTCGCCGCCGTCGGCGCCCTCGGACTCGCGACCGTGGTGTTCATCCACGAACTCGCCGAAGTCTTCGTCATCAGCAACGGCGTCCGAGCCGGACGACTCCGGCCGCTTCCCGGTACCAGCACCCCACCGCGCCTGGCGACACAACCCGCCAACGTCGCCCTGGACACCCCTGCCGCGAGCGACGACTGCGCCTGCTGCGCACCGAGCCAGCCTGTCATGAAACCTGGCCGGGCCACGGCCATCAACCTGTCACTCCGGAACCAGTAGGCGAGTTGACACGGCTCTGTTCAACACGTTGCCGTCGTCAGCCGGGGTGCTCCGAGTGGCGACCGGATTTCGACGTGCCGCCCGAGGTGCTCGGCCTGCCGCTGATCATTTTCGACGGTGAGACTGATGATGAACCTCGCGGCGTTCTTCTGGTCAAGGGGGGCCGGGTGGAGTCGGGCCGTCCCTCCGTCACCCGTACCTGATGAAGGCGTTACTACTAGGACGTATAGTTTTACTGGGAGTAGAACGGACGAACCAGGGAGCAGGTGTCAGTGAGCCGAACGACAAGAATGCTGCTCGGCACCTCCTTGGTCGTTGCGGCCCTCGCCGTCCTGTCCGCCTGCGCCGCGGGCGGACAACAGGCCAATGACAACCCATCGGGAGCTGATGCCCGGCTTGCACATGTCCACGGTCTCGGCGTCGATCCCGCCGATGGCACCCTCTACGCGGCGAGCCACTACGGGGTGTTCCGCGTTCCCGAGGCCGGCGAGCCGCAGCGGGTCGGCGAACGACAGCAGGACACCATGGGTTTCACCGTGGTCGGCCCCCGTCAGTTCCTCGGCAGCGGACACCCGGATCCGGACGAAGACCTGCCCAACCACCTCGGGCTGATCGCCAGCACCGACGCTGGGCAGTCCTGGCAGCTTCTCTCCCTCGCAGGCGAAGCGGACTTTCACGCCCTCGAAGCCGAGCACGGTCGCGTGTATGGCTACGACAGCCAAAGCCGGCAGCTGATGGTGAGTGCCGACCGCACGAGCTGGGATCGACGCGCGCGCCTCGCGCTGGCCGATTTCGCGGTTGATCCGGCGAACGGTGAGACCCTGCTTGCCACCACGCAAAATGGTCTTGCTCGGAGTGTTGACGGCGGCCGGACCTTCACTGCGATACCTGGTGCGCCCCGCCTGCTCCTCGTGGACTGGCCGGCGGAGGACGGGCTTTTCGGCGCTGGCGCGGACGGTTCCGTATACACCAGCCAGGACGGCGGCACAACGTGGTCACGGGTCGGCGAGGTCCCGGGTGCACCCCAGGCATTGACAGCAACTGGTCAAGCCGACGTGTACCTCGCTACCGAAACTGGCATCCACGCCTCCCGAGACGGTGGGCGGACCTTCGTGCTTCGCCAGCCGCTCGGCTGAATGGTTTCGTTGAGCAGGGTACGAAGGGCATACAAGTAGCGGGCACCTCGCTGTGCAGGCGAGCGGAACCTTCCCTGTGTGAGCGGGCAGGCTTCACGAGCGAGCTCGGGTGAACGCCTTGACCAGGCGTTGCAACAGCGTCACAGTCGAGAGCGCGGCCAGTAGCCACAACGCCGCCAGGAGCGCGGAAGGTACACCGAGTCCTTGTAACCCGGAGCCGGCGAGTGTGATGATCAATCGCTCGGCTCGCTCTGCGACTCCGCCGTCCGCAGGCAGGCCGCAGGCTTCGGCTCGCGCTTTGACGTAAGGGACGACCTGGGTAAGCACTAGGCAGATCAGTGCGGCAGCCGCGACCCAGCGGTCTTCTTCACGGGTGAACCCCCACCAACTGAGGGCCGCGAACAGTGCGCCATCGACGAGCCTGTCGCAGATGGAGTCCAGCATCGCGCCGAACTGTGTGCCCTGCCCTCGTGCTCTGGCCATGGCGCCGTCGAGCAGATCGACCACCGCGAAACCGGCGACAGCGAGCGTCCCGGTGAGGAGGAAGCCGGTGGGGAACAACAGCAGGGCAGAGGTCATGGCGCCCGCGGTGCCGAGGACGGTCACGGCGTCAGGTGTCATGCCGGCGCGGACCAGCGCGACGCCGACCGGATCGACGATGCGGGACACGAATGCCCGCGCGACAGAGTTCAGCATGCTCTTCCTGTCAGACCACCTGTAGCCCTACCCATCCGCGGCAGGCGCGCGGTGCTGCGCGCGCTGCTGGCCCTCCGCGGGGCAGCTCCGGCGCCAGTAGGAGCCGCCGGCGCTTGCTGCTGGTCACTACGGCAGCCCGGCTCACAGTGGGCGGGCGGGCCGTCGCAGCCTCACCCAATGCGGGCCCGACGGTCGGCTGCACCCGGTTCAGTTCGGTGTGCGTGCGCGGCCGAGGATATGCGCGTGCCGCGGCACGAACCGCAGCGGTGCGTAGTAAAGGCGGTGCAGCCGCTCGATGTCGAACCCGGCCGCCCTGATAACTTCGGCGCTGTCCCGGTTGAGATGACATCCCCCGCCTGCCCGCGACCACAGCGGTGTCAGGGCGTCTTGCAACAGTCCGAGCAGCGGGTTGGCCGACCGGACGTGCTCGAAGAACCGCAGCTCGCCACCCGGCCGCAGCACCCGGCGGATCTCCGCGAGCGCCGCGGGGACGTCGGCGACCGAGCACAGCACCAGCGAGGCCACCGCGGCGTCGAAGGTGCCGTCCTCTGCCGGGAGCGCTCCCGCGTGCCCGGCCACCACCCGCACCGGCACGCGCGCTTGCTCGGCGGCCTGTTCCGCCAGGGCGCGCAGCCGGTCTTCCGGCTCGACGGCGACCACCTCGGTCACGGTCTCCGGGTAGTGGCCGAAGTTTAGGCCGTTGCCGGCGCCGACCTCGATCACCCGCCCGGACAGCCCGGCCAGCACCTGGTCCCGGTGCTCAGCGGTGCCGCGCTGCTCGGATTCGGCACTGATGCGCTCGTACATCCGCGCGAACCGCGGATGCTGAAACCGCGAAAGATCCGTCATCGCTCCACCCTTCGCCGACGCCTCGACGTTAACCCCAGGCAACCCCATCGTCCTCATCTACTAACCTACGGAGTAGGTACGTAGTTGTCGATCGAGGGAGCCGGGATGGGCAGGACGCGATGGCCGGGCCTCGCCCTGGCTGCGGTCTCGACAGCGGGGCTGCTAGCACTGACCGCGTGCAGCGGCGGTACCGGCGCGGTCGCGCGGGGAAGTACGTTCGAGTTCGTCTCGCCCGGCGGTGAAACACGGTTGTTCTACGATCCGCCCGACAGTCGCGGCACCGCCCCGGACCTGAACGGCGAAAGTCTGCAGGAACGAGGCTCGCAGATCCGGCTGTCCGGCTACGCGGGCAAGGTCGTGGTGATCAACATCTGGGGATCGTGGTGTGGGCCGTGCCGGGCAGAGACGCCCGAGCTGGAGAAGGTGTTCGAGCAGACGCACGCCTCCGGCGTCCAGTTCCTCGGCATCGACGTTCGCGATGACCGCGCCGCGGCCAGCGACTTCGTGCGTGACCGGTACGTCACGTATCCCTCGATCTACGACCCGTCCGGTCGGACTCTGCTGGCGTTGAACGGATATCCCCGCAGCGTGGTGCCCTCCACCATCGTGCTCGACCGCCGGCATCGCGTGGCCGCCATCTTCCTCACCCCTCTGATCGCCAGCGACCTGCTGCCCGTCGTGCAGCGCGTCGCCGCCGAACCGGCCAACCTTCCAGGACGGCCCGCGTGAGCCTGACCGACTTCGCTGTGTCTGGTCCGTTGCTGCTGGCCTCGCTGCTCGCGATCGCGGCTGGGGCGGTGTCGTTCGCCTCGCCGTGCTGCCTGCCGCTGGTGCCCGGTTACCTCGCCTATCTCGCCGGCCTGGTCGGGGCCGAACCGCCGGCGGTCACCGGCGAGGAGGCGGCACGGTCCTCGTGCGGGCGGTGGCGGGTCGCGTGGGCGGCGCTGCTGTTCGTGCTCGGGTTCACCGCGGTCTTCACCGCCGCGACCATGGCCGTACTCGGCGTGTCGGATGCGTTGCTGGCCAACGAAGAACTGCTGCAACGCCTCGGCGGTGTGGTCACCATTGCCATGGGCCTGGTGTTTCTCGGCATGTTCTCGCCGCTTCAACGTGGCATGAAGCTGCGGCACACGCCGCGCGACGGGCTGTGGGGTGCGCCGCTGCTCGGCGCCGTCTACGGCCTGGGTTGGACGCCGTGCCTCGGCCCGACCCTGGCTGGGGTCATCGCCCTGGCCTCGGGCACCCAGGTGGGCCCGACCACCGGGCGGGGCCTGCTGCTGATCACCGCCTACTGCCTCGGGCTCGGTCTGCCGTTCATCGCGCTCGCCCTCGGCGCCCGCTGGGCCATACACGCGACCACCTGGGTGCGCCGCCACATCCGCCGGGTGCAGCAGGTCGGCGGGGTGCTGCTGATCGCGATCGGGGTTGCACTGGTCACCGGTTTGTGGGGCGAAGTGATCGCGTGGCTGCGGGGCCCGATCTCCGGCTTCACCGTCCCGCTCTGAATTCCCCGCGAAACGGAGGTTTCCCATGGCAGCGAAGAAACGTAGCCAACGCAAGCCCACAGCGCGGGCCGGTCAGAAGTCCGTCGCGCAGGCGCGCTCCGCCGGTCGCCGCAACGGGCTGCTGTGGGGCGGCGCGGCCGTGGCCGTGGTGGCACTGCTGGTGATCGTGATCGTTGCCGTGACCCGCTCCGCTGACACGAAACAGGCCGACTCCGCCGCCACAAATATCAAAAACCCACCCGCGACTACCGCCGTCGGGCGCACTGGCCTGCCGCCCTGGCCCGCACCCAGCGACGCCGCTGCGGCGGTGCGCGCGGCCGGACTGCCGATGTTGAGCACGGAGGGCAACGTCGAACACATCCACGCCCACCTCGATGTCCGCGTCGACGGCAACCCGGTGGAGGTGCCTGCCTACCTGGGCATCGACCAGAAGCGTGGCAGCATCAGCCCGCTGCACACCCACGACACCAGCGGCGTCATCCACATCGAATCCCCGGTCAAACGGCAATTCAGCCTGGGCGAGCTGTTCTCCGAATGGGACGTGAGCCTCTCAGCCGACAACATCGGTGCCCTGCGCGCCAGCGACGGCAAGACCCTGCGTGTCTACGTCAACGGCACCCCGCGCACCGGCAACCCGGCCGCGATCACCTTCGCCGCGCACGACGAGATTGCCCTGATCTACGGCACACCACAGCCGGACGAGTCCGTTCCCAACGGCTACGACTTCCCGCCCGGCAACTGAGCCTGCACGCAACCCGACGTGGGTCGCCCGATCAAGCCGATGATGTCGGCAGCCAGGAGCGGCGCCCGCCAAGCAGCTAAACGGCACTGATGCCCGGGGCGATCGAAGCCGGTTGCCGGGACTGCTAAATGAGGTCGAACCTGGCGAACACACGGCCGCTGGCTTGGTCGAGGGCGTGCGCTTGCAGCGAGTTGCCGGTAACGAGTCCGGTGAAGTACCGACACGGCAGCGGGCGAGGATGGCTGGGGTGGTCGCCATGGCATGGGGTGTGGCGAGGGCGAGGCCAGCATCCCGGTCATCACCGGCGAGTCGGTGCAGGTGGACATCGGGCAGGAGACGACGTTCCGCCGGGATGATCAACGCTCGGGGTGTTCGCCGTGGACGCCAACGCCGTCATCGAAGACAACGAGTTGGCCCTGGTCGTGGGCGGGGTCGAGGACGCCTAGCAGCGCAAAGGCACCCCCAGCCGCACCGACTTCATCGCCTGGCCTCCGGGGCTCCATGGTCATGGTTGTCGCCGGTCTCAGTCGGTGTTCGGGGTCCGGCGACGTGGATCGAGCGGGTTTGGTGATGCCCGGTCGCCGCCGTCCCCCGTGCGCTGGCGATCCCTGCGCCCGGGTCACGGGAGCGTGGACATCCAGTTCATCAGTTGGTGTTGTTGCGGCGTTCGAGGAGGACGGTGTCGTGCCAGGTGCCGTCGCGCTGGGCGATGCGTTCGCGGATGCCGATGGTGCGGTAGCCGGCGGAGTGGTGGAGGGCGAGGCTGGCCCGGTTTTCGGTGAAGATGGAGGTTTGCAGGGTCCAGTAGCCGGCCTCGTCGAGGGCGATGACCTGCTGGCGGATGAGGGCCTTGCCGATGCCGCGGCCGCGGTAGCCGTCCGCGACGTAGATCGAGGTTTCGGCGACGCCGGAGTAGCACTCGCGGGTGGAGACCGGGGTGGCGGCGGCCCAGCCGACCACGGTGCCGTCGATCTCGGCGACCCACCGCTGCCCCGCGATCCACTTCGCGTCGAGGGTGGCGCGGCTGGGGACGGTGGTCTCGAAGGTGGCGATGCCGGTGTCCATGCCTTCGCCGTAGATGCGGCGGACCGCGGGCCAGTCGTCGTCGCGCAGGGCCCGGATGGTGACGTCGGCGGGGACGTCTTCGGGGCAGCACGGACGCGGCGCGAGCAGCCCCATGACCGCGTCGGCGGCGTGCGGGAGGCCGGCGCAGCAGGCCGCGTTGACGGTCACGATGGTGGCGGTGCCCTCCTTGCGGACCTGCACGAACCCGACGTCGGCGAGTTTGCGCACGTGGTGCGAGCACGTGGACTGGCTGATCCCGAGCAGCTCGGTCAGGGCGCCGACGGTGATCCCGCGGGGCGCGGTGGCCACCGCGTGCAGCAGCCGCACCCGGGTCGGTTCGGCCAGGCAGGCGAACCAGTCGGCGTAGGTGGCGGCTTCCCCGTCCGGCAGAACCTGGGCCTGGGGCGCGACAGTCGTGGTCATGCCCCGAGTGTATCGACCCAAATCGATGGTTGCATCAATCGATACCGGTCGATAGAGTCTCCCGCAACGACGCTCAATCGAGCTGGATCGATGGAAGGAGTTCGGGATGAGTGAGCTGCCCGTCGTGGTGGTGGGGGCCGGGCCGATCGGGCTCGCGGCGGCCGCCGAGGTGTTGGAGCGGGGCCTGGCGCCGCTGGTGCTGGAGCGCGGTCCGCAGGCGGGGGCGTCGGTGGCGCAGTGGAACCACGTGCGGTTGTTCTCGCAGTGGTCGGAGTTGGTGGATCCGGCGGCCGGCCGGCTGCTGGAGGCTACCGGCTGGGAACGTCCCCTCGCCGAGGACTACCCGACGGGGCAGGAGTGGGTGGCGCGTTACCTGACCCCGTTGGCCGCCGCGCTGGGCGAGCGCGTCCGGTTCCGCGCGGAGGTCGTGGGTGTGGCGCGTTGTGGCCGGGACCGCGTCGTGGATCACGGGCGGGACACCGAGCCGCTGACGGTGCACGTCCGGCACGCCGATGGCCGCGAGGAGCTGATCACCGCGCGGGCGGTGATCGACGCGTCGGGCACGTGGACTAACCCGAACCCGCTGGGTGGCGACGGTCTCCCTGCCTTGGGCGAGCGGGCAGCGGCGGACCGGATCACCTACCAGGTACCCGATCTCCGGGACGCGGCCGTGCGCGCCCGGTTCACGGGCAAGCACGTCGCAGTCGCGGGCAGCGGGCACTCCGCGCTCACCGCGCTGGTCGCCCTGACCGAGCTCGCCCGGAACGAGGGCACGCGGATCAGCTGGATCCTGCGTCGCGGCTCGGTGGGCAACACCTTCGGTGGCGGCGAGGCCGACCAGCTGCCCGCCCGCGGTGCGCTCGGGCTGCGGGCCGAGGAGGCCGTGGACGCCGGGCTGGTCCAGGTCGTGTCCGGGTTCCGCACCGAGGCCGTGGAGCGCGACGAGCAGGGCCGCCTGGTGCTGCGCTCGGGCGACGGGCGCACCGTCGAGGCGGTGGACGAGGTCGTGGTGGTGACCGGGTTCCGGCCGGACCTGTCCTGGCTGTCGGAGGTGAGGCTGGAGCTGGATGCCACGCTGCAGGCGCCGGTCGCGCTCGCGCCGCTGATCGACCCGAACGTGCACTCCTGCGGCACCGTGTACCCGCACGGCGCGAAGGAACTCGCGCACCCGGAGCCGAACGTGTACCTGGCCGGGATGAAGAGCTACGGCCGCGCCCCGACGTTCCTCGCGATGACCGGCTACGAGCAGGTCCGCTCGATCGCCGCCGCACTCGCCGGCGACCACGAGGCGGCCGGGCGGGTGGAGCTGGTGCTGGCCGAGACCGGGGTCTGTGGCGGGGCGGGCTTGTTCGACGAGCCCGCGGCGGACGCCACGTCGGGCGGATGCTGTGGCGCCCCGGCCGAGCCGGAGCTGATCTCGCTGTCCGCCCCCTCGACGGACCGGTGACGGTCGGTGCCTCCGCGCAGCCCGGTTCCCTGTCGAAGGCCGGGCTGCGCCGGGTCCTAGTGACCTTGTGCGTCACCGAGATCACCAGCTGGGGTGTGCTCTACTACGCCTTCCCCGTCCTGGCCACCGACATCGCGAAGGCCACCGGGTGGTCGTCGACCTGGATCACCGCGGGCTTCTCCGGTGGTCAGCTGGTCGCCGCGCTCGCCGGCATTCCGGTGGGCCGGTGGCTGGACCGGCACGGGCCCCGGTGGCTGTTGACAGGTGGCTCGATCCTCGCGGTGCCCGCGGTGGTGGCGATCGCGACCGCGCAGAATCTCGCCTGGTTCGTCGCGGCGTGGCTGCTGGCCGGGGTGGCGATGGGCGCGACGCTGTACCCGCCGGCGTTCGCCGCGCTGACCCGCTGGTACGGGCCGCGCCGGGTCGGAGCGTTGACCGTGCTGACCCTGGCGGCCGGACTCGCGTCGACGGTGTTCGCCCCGCTGACTGCCGCGCTGGCCTCCCACCTGGACTGGCGGCGGACCTACCTCGTCCTCGCCGCCATCCTGGCGGTGATCACCATTCCGGGCCACGCGTGGGGGCTGCGGGGGCACTGGCCCGATCCCGGACCGCACGAGCACCCCGCGCACGCCGAGCACACCGATCCTGGACGTATCGCGCGGAGCCGCGCGTTCGTGGCGCTGGTGGTGGCGTTGAGCTTGGCGGCGTTCGCCGCGTTCGCTGTGGTGATCAACCTCGTGCCGTTGCTCACCGAGCGCGGGCTCAGCCCGGGTGCCGCTGCGGTCGCGCTCGGTCTCGGCGGGGCCGGGCAGGTGCTGGGCCGCCTCGGCTACACCACCTTCACCCGCCACACCAGCGTCCGGGTGCGCACCGCGATCATCCTCGCCGCGGTGGCGGCCACGACCGGTGTGCTGGGTCTGCTGACCACCGCGCCCGCACTCGTGATCGCCGCGGTGGTCGCGGGCATGGCTCGTGGTGTGTTCACCCTCTTGCAGGCCACGGCCATCACCGACCGGTGGGGACCGGTCCACTATGGACGACTCACCGGGTTGTTGTCCGCGCCGCTGACGATCACCATGTCGCTCGCGCCGTGGGCGGGCGCCGCGATCGCCGGTGGGCTCGGCGGCTACTCGCACACCTTCCTCGTGCTGGCCCTGGTCGCCGTCGCGGCCGCAGTGGCCTCCCTGGTCAGCGTCCCCCGGTAGCTGATCTTCCGAACTCGTTGTGTTGAAAGGATTTCTTTGTCATGCCTGATGCCATTGTGATCGGCGGCGGTCAAGCCGGTCTCGCTGCCGTCCACGCCCTCAAAGCCCGCGGATTCAAGCCCGTCCTGCTGGAGGCCGGCGACGAGCCGGTCGGATCGTGGCCGCACTACTACGACAGCCTGCACCTGTTCTCCCCGGCCCGCTACAGCTCCCTGCCCGGCATGGCGTTCCCCGGCGACCCGGACCACTACCCGCACCGCGACGAGGTGATCGACTACCTCCGCCGCTACGCCACGGCCCTGCACGCCGACATCCGCACCGGCCACCGGGTCACCGCCGTGACCCGGCCCGACGGCGAGTTTCTGGTGTCAACCGAGGCGGGCGAAGAATTGTCCGCCCCGACGGTCATCGCCGCCACCGGCGCGTTCACTTCCCCCTACCGGCCCGCGTTACCCGGCCTCGACCGGTTCACCGGGACCGTCCTGCACTCCAGCGACTACCGCGAGCCCAGCCCCTTCGCCGGGCAGCGGATCGTGGTGGTGGGCGCGGCCAACTCCGCCGTCCAGATCGCGATCGACCTCGCCCCGCACGCCCGCGTCACCCTCGCCACCCGCCACCCGATCCGCTACGCCCCCCAGAAACCACTGGGCCGGGACGTGCACTTCTGGCTCACCGTCACCGGATTCGACGCCCTGCCCATCGGCCCCTGGCTGCGCACCAAGCCGGGCATGCCCGTCCAGGACGCGGGCGGTTATCGGGCCGCCATCGACGCCGGACGGCCCGACCAGCGCCGCATGTTCACCGCCATTGACGGCGACACCGTGACCTGGTCCGACGGCACCCGTGAACGGGTCGACACCATCCTCCTGGCGACCGGGTTCCGCCCCGGACTGTCCTACCTGGACAAACTCGGCGCCCTCGGCCCGGCCGGAACGCCGAAGCAGCACCGCGGCCTGTCCACCACCCACCCCGGGCTCGGGTTCGTCGGGCTGGAGTGGCAGCGCAGCTTCTCCTCCGCCACCATCCGCGGCGTCGGCCGCGACGCCGCCTACCTCGCCCGGCGGTTGCTCAAGCGATGAGTGTGAGCTGCCGTTGGTGGAAGGCGAAATGCCGGGCAGGGTACCGGTAGACGTCGGCCAGGGTCATGTAGGGCGCGAAGAACGGGTCCCAGCGGATCGGGTAGTGCATGCCGCGCCCGAGGTCGGCGTCGGAAGCGCGGTCGAGGCGGCGGTGCAAGGACGCGATGATGCGGTCGAACCACCAGGCCATCCACCGCGGCGGGAGCAAGCCGCCGCCGCATGAGCCGAGGCAGTTCACGACGTCGAAGGGCACCGTCCCGGCATCCAGCACCCGGGCGAACCCGCGACTCACCGGATCCGGCAGGCGGCCGAACACGCGCACCAGCAGCTGCAGGGGCCCTGCACGACCTGGGTCCGCGGCAGGTACGGGTGCGAGCTCGTCGAACCGTGGTGACATCTCCGCATCGCTGTCGACGAAGGAGTCGATGAGGCTCACCGACCTCGTCGATC
>NZ_JBEXTX010000151.1:0-15371 GCF_040614175.1 Amycolatopsis sp. NPDC006131 | reverse complement strand
GGTCATCCCGTCGCCTTCCGGTTTGTGCATATCACCTTGAGCCAGGGCCGCAAGGTTGGCATGTTCGGCTGCCGGTTGGCGGCCTGGGTTGCGGCCCTGGCTCAAGGTGATCGTCCAGTGTCAGGCGACGGGATGACCACCCAGCTCGGGTTTTGTTCAAAGATCAACTGCTGCGCAGTGCGCGTCGCAGTAGTTTGCCCGACACTGTTTTCGGCAGTTCCTCCAGGAACTCCACCTGGCGTGGGTACTTGTACGCCGCCATGCGTTCCCTGCAAAACGAAATCAATTCGTCCGCCGTGACCGCAAATCCGGGCCGCAGGCTGACGAACGCCTTGACCGTCTCGCCCCGGTACTCGTCCGGGGCGCCGACCACCGCGGCTTCCCGCACGGCTTCGTGTTCGTACAGCACGTCTTCGACCTCGCGCGGCCACACCTTGTACCCGCCCGCGTTGATCTGGTCCTTCTTCCGGTCCACCACGTAGAACCAGCCCTGGGCGTCCATGTACCCGACGTCGCCGGTGTGCAGGCGTCCGCCGGGAAGCGCCTTCTCCGTCTCCGCCGGCTTCTCCCAGTACCCGGCCACCACCTGCGGCCCGGACGTCACCAGCTCGCCCACCTCGCCTGCGGGCAGCTCCCGGCCGTCCTCGTCGACGACCCGCACCACCGTGTCGTACACCGGCACCCCGACCGACAACGCGCCGGAAGCGGGGTCCACCGGCGCTTCCACCCCGAACGGGACCGCGTGCGACGGCGACGTCGTCTCCGTCAGGCCGTAGCAGTTGTGGACGTAGGTGCCGAACATCGCCTGGAAGGCCTTCACCGTGCTCGGCGGGATCGGCGCCCCGCCCGAGTAGATCTTCCGCAGCGAAGCCAGCGCTTCCCGATCGACGTCGGGCACGTTCATCAACGCGATGAACACCGTGATCGACCCGACGGTGAACGTCGCCCGCTCCGCGTGCACCGTCTCCACCGTGCGCGCCGCGTCGAAGCGGTGCATCAACACCAGCGGTGCGCCGACCAGCAGGGCCACCGCGATGTGCCCGATCAGCCCGGTGATGTGGAACAGCGGCGCCACCCCGAGGATCACGTCGTCCGCGCCCAACCCCACCCAGTCCCGGTAGGTCTGGGCGTTGAAGACGACGTTGCGGTGCGTCGTCATGGCGCCCTTCGGCGGGCCCGTCGTGCCCGAGGTGTACGTCAGGAACGCGATGTCGTCCGGTCCGAGCGTCACCGGCGGCGGCGTCACACCCCGGAACCGCGCCAGCATCCCCGCCAGGTCAACGGTTCCCGGGCACTCCACCGGCGAACCGGGCTCCGCGCGGTACTCCAGTTCGGACGTCGTCAGCACCGTCCGCACCGCGGTCCCCGGCACCACCTCCGCCGCCACCTCGTGCCACAGCGACTGCAACGTCACCAGCACCGTCGCGCCCGAATCGGCCAGCAGCTGCCCCAGTTCGCGTCCGCGGTTCATCGGGTTGACCGACACCGCGATGCCGCCCGCCTTCCACGTGCCGACCTGTGCGATCACGAACTGCGGCACGTTCTGCGCGTAGATCGCGACCCGCTCGCCGGGACGGAACCCGGCGTCGGTGATGCCCGCGGCGAACGCATCGGTCAGCTCGTCCAGCTCGCGCAGTGTGATGCGGCCGCCGAAGTACCGCAGGATGTCCGCGTCCGGATCCCGCGCCACGGACGCCCGGAACATGGCCAGCGCGCTCTCGTGCTCGACGGTGATCCCCGCCGGCTGCCCCGGCGCGTACCGCGCCAGCCACGGCCTGTCGTCGTAGACGCTCATCACCGGCGATGATCCGCCGCGGCCGGTGCGGGCGTCAACAGGTCAGCGGTGGCGCCGGTCGTCCCGGTCGTAGTGGCGGTCGCGGTCGTGCCCGTAGTCGTAGTCGTACTCGTAGTGGCGCTCGTAGTCGCGCCAGTCCGGGATTTCGTAGTGCGGCACGGAGTACTGGGGCACCGAGTACCGCGGCTGCGGCGCTTGCTGCCGGGTCTGCTTCGGAGCCGCCTGCTGCGTCGTCTTCTTCGTCGCCGGCGCGGTGGCCTTCGGCGTCGACGTCTGCGGCGCGGCCTGCTTCGTCGCGGCGATCGGCAGGATGCCGGTGAACTGGCCCGCGGGCGGCACGGCGTCATCGGCGTCGTCCTGCCCTGCGACGGTCGGCTCCTGCGGCGCGGCGTGCCCGCCTGCCAGGCTGACCGGCTCGGCCGTCCCACCCGGCCCGGCGATCCACCCGCCGACCAGCATCGCGCCGGCCAGCGTCAGCCCGGCGCTCGCGGTCGCCAGGATCAGCGGCCGGTTGCGCCGCTCCTTGGCTGGCTGCGCGTCAGCGTCCTCGTTGACCGGCACGATCAGCGGCTCGGCCGGCTCGTCCGGCTCCGCGTCACCGACGCAGGCCTCGAACACGATCGTCTGCGCGGCCTTGACCGCAGCGACGACCTCCGCGGCAGGCGGGACCGGGGCGGCAGGGGGAGCCGGGGCGACGGGCGTGGTCGCGAGCGCGGCGGGCGTCTGCTCACCGGTCATCGAGCCGGGCGCCGTGGTCCGGCCGGCGCCGCCTTCGTCGGAGCCGCGCAGCGTGGCGCCGACCGTGCCTGCCGAACCGAACGAACCGGTGCCGAACACCCGCATCCCGGCGGTGCTCGCCACCGGTGGGCGCTCCAGGCGGCGCGGGGACTTCGAGTCGAGCACGGAGATGGCGGCGACCATGGTCGGCATCGTCATCTCGGCGGGAGAAGGCGCGGGGACACGGCTGTGACGCCGGCGAACCGGGCGATCACTGCGCGCGAGCAGTTCGGCGACCGTCGTCGCCCCGCTTCCGGTTCCCAGGCTGTGGGCACCTGTCGTCACAGGGCGTACCTTTCTCGTCACTCGTCCAGGTCGTTCCGCGTCGAGCCGTCGCGCTTTTTATCGGCCCGGGGGCCAAGATCGGTACCCCGGTGTGACACAGGTCGCTTCAGCGCGCGAGAACAACCCACCCAGGGGTGAAAGGGCACCACACACCGGCGTCGCGCGCAAGCCCGGCCCCTTGCGGATCTCTGTGGCAGTGTGGGCCCGTGGGCGCGCGCATCCGATCCCGGCTGACCGACTGGACCGTCCTCGCCCCGCTGGTCGCCGTCGTCGCGCTGGTGCTGAGCTGGGGCCGCGAACTCCCGTTGCCGCTCGTCATCGTGGTCGCGCTGTGCCTGGCGGCGGCCGTGCTCGCCGCGGTCCACCACGCGGAGGTCGTGGCTCACCGGATCGGGGAACCGTTCGGGTCGCTCGTGCTGGCCGTCGCCGTCACGGTGATCGAAGTCGCCTTGATTGTCACTCTGATGGCTGACGGTGGGGCGAAGAGCGCCACGTTGGCACGCGACACCGTGTTCGCCGCCGTGATGATCACCTGCAACGGCATCCTCGGCGTGTCCCTGTTGGTCGGCGCGCTGCGGCACCGGGTCGCCGTGTTCAACGCGGAGGGCGCAGGCGCGGCGCTCGCGACCGTCGCGACGCTGGCCACGCTGAGCCTGGTCCTGCCGACCTTCACCACCAGCCGCCCCGGCCCGGAGTTCTCCCCGGCCCAGCTGGCGTTCGCGGGCGTGGCGTCGCTCGTGCTGTACGGCCTGTTCGTCGCGATGCAGACCTACCGGCACCGCGACTACTTCCTGCCGGTCAAGCAGGGCGCCGACGAACACGCCGAGCCGCCCAGTTCCGGCGCCGCCTGGTTCAGCCTGGCGTTCCTGCTGGTCGCGCTGGTGGCTGTGGTCGGCGACGCGAAGGTGGTGTCCCCGGCGATCGAGGCCGGGGTGGACAACGCCGGCCTCCCGCACGCGGTGGTCGGCGTGGTGATCGCCCTGCTGGTGCTGCTCCCGGAGACCCTCGCCGCGGTGCGGGCCGCCCTGCGCGACCGCATCCAGACCAGCCTCAACCTGGCGCTCGGCTCGGCGATGGCGAGCATCGGCCTCACCATCCCGGCGATCGCGCTCGCTTCGATCTGGCTGCCCGGCACGCTGGTGCTCGGCCTCGGCAGCACCCACCTGGTGCTGCTCGCGCTCACCGTGGTGACCGGCGTGCTGACCGTCGTGCCCGGCCGCGCCACACCCCTGCAGGGCGGCGTCCACCTCGCCCTGCTCGCGAGCTTCATCTTCCTGGCCGTCAACCCTTGACCGGAGCGCCGGGTGCCGCCGGGCGCTCGGCACTGGCCGCCGCCAGCTCGGTGCGGTTGGTGACGCCGAGCTTGGCGTAGATGTGCGACAGGTGCGTCTTGACCGTGCTGCGGCTCATGAACAGCCGGGTCGCGATCTGCGGGTTGTTCAGCCCTTGCACGGCCAGGCGCACCACGCTCTCCTCGGTGGGCGTCAGGCTGGCCCAGCCGCTCGACGGCCGCCCGCGCTTCCCGCGCGCGCGGCGGGCGTAGTCGATGGCCTCGCGCAGCTCCATCGCCTTCCCGGCCACCGGCCCGTGCGGCAGGCCCATGTCCCGCTTCGCGCGTTCGCACGCCTGCCGCAGCGGCTCGTCGGCGAGTGCTTCCAGGCTGCTGACGCAGTTGAGCCACAGCCCGTGCCCCAGGCGGATGGCGAGTGCTTCGTGGTGCAGGTCCTCGGAATCGGACAGGAACGCGGACTGCTCCAGCGCGTCGGCGATCACCTTCGGCATCCCGGCCTGCCGGGCGGCGGTGAGGGCGCGCTCGCACACTTCCGCCGCCTCTTCCGGGTTCCCGCTGAGCCGCAGCGCCTCGGCGAGCCCGACGAGCGCGGCCGGAGTGCCGTCGCGCCGGAACCAGTCAGCTGCCTCGGCCGGTTCACCGGACCACAGGTGCAGGCAGCCCTTCGCCCTGGCCAGGCCCGGCACGAACGGCGGTGACTTGGCGCCGTAGACCAGCCGGACCATCGGATCGAGCGCGGCCCGCGCCGCGTCGAGGTTCCCGGCGGTCCCTTCGACCAGCGCGAAGACGCTCGTCGCGGACCCGATGCGGTGGTAGTCCTCCAGCGGCCGCGCCATGCGCACAGCCTCGGCTGCGAGTTCCCTGGCCTGCGCCACCTGCCCGGTGTAGAGCGCGCTCGCGGCGTGGAACGACAACGCGGTCGACGCGACCCCGCGGTCCCGTCGGCTGGTCAGGCCGGACACCGCGGTTTCCAGCAGCGGCATGGCGGTCGCGTGGTCGTCGCGGAGGTGGGCGATGATGCCCAGCAACGCGGTCGCGCCGTCGCGCACGAAGCCGTTTTCGTCGGCACGGGCCCGTTCGGCGAGCTTGGCCGCGGTGTCGAAGTCCCTGGCCAGTTCGCCGAGCGCGCTGAGGAGCGTGGCCATTCCGTCGTCGGGGACGATCTCCAGCGCGGTCCGGGCGGCGTCGTTGTCCAGCCCGGTGGTGTCGGCGACGAGGGCGAGCCCGGTCAGCAGCCGGGCCTGCAGCTCGGTGCCGTCCGGGCCGCGGTCGATGGCCCGGCGCAGCAACGCGATGCCCTCGTGGCCGCGGCCGTTGAGGTGCCACAGCCATGCGAGCCCGGCGGCCAGCCGCCGTCCGCGGTCCGGGTCGTCCGCGGCGAGGCCGTGCTCGATGGCGGCGCGCAGGTTCTCCTGGTCCGGGCCCACCGCCGCGCGCCACGCGTCCTTGTCGGTGTCGAGCAGCGGCGCGGCTGCCTCGACGATCGCGCCGAACGTGTCCAGGTGCCGGTCGCGGACGTCGTCGGCTTCACCTGCGGCGGCCAGCTTGGCGACGGCGTACTGGCGGATCGTCTCCAGCATCCGGTACCGCGTGGTGGGTCCGGCGGTGTCGGCGATGACGAGCGACTTGTCGACCAGCCTGCCGAGGCCGGTGAGGACTTCCATCCGCGGCCCGCACACGCCGGCGGCCGCGTCGAGCGTGAAGCCGCCGGAGAAGACGCCGAGGCGGCGGAAGAGGACGCGGTCGGGTTCGTCGAGCAGGTCGTGGCTCCACGCCATGGAGGCCGCGAGCGTCTGGTGCCGGGCCGCCACCCCGCGTGGTCCGCGGACCAGCAGGGCGAACCGGTCGTCGAGGCCGTCGAGGATCTCGGCGACGGTGAGGGTGCCGGACCAGGCCGCGGCCAGCTCGATCGCCAGGGGGATCCCGTCCAGCCGGGCGCACAGGGTGGTGGTCGCGCCGGTGTCCGGGACGCCCGACCGGGCCGTGAAGAGCGCGGCGGCGTCCGCGGCGTTGAGCGAGGGCACGCGCCAGACGCGCTCGCCGGGCACCCCCAGCGGTTCGCGGCTGGTGGCGAGGACGGTCACGTTGGGGCAGGTGGTGATCACTTCGAGGGCGGCGTCCGCGGCGGCGGCGAGGACGTGCTCGCAGTTGTCGAGGCAGAGCAGCATCCGACGGTCGCCGATCTGGCGGGCCAGGGAGCCGTGGTCCGGGGTGAGCAGGGTGCCGGTGGCCGCGGCGAGGAGTTCCGGCACGACGGTGGGGTCGTTGGTGGCGGTGAGGTCGGCCCAGCGCACGTCGTCGTGGGTGCCGGCCACCTGGAGGGCCAGGCGCGTCTTGCCGCACCCGCCCGGCCCGGCGACGGTGACGAGGCGGTTGGCGGCGAGCTCCGCGGCGAGCGCCCGCAGCTCCTCGGAGCGCCCGACGAAGGGCGTGAGCTGCGGGGGCGGGGTGGCTGACATCGCGGATCAGTGTGCCACCCCGGATGGTGGCCAGGTGGCCGATATTTCCGGCTCGTTCGACCGGCAGGGTCATGGGTGTCCGGTTCACGAGACGGAGGAGAACGAAGATGAGCAAGGTCATCGCCAACATGTCCATGTCCCTCGACGGTTTCATCGCCGACCCCGGCGATGGCATCGACCTGCTGTTCGGGTGGATGGGCAACGGCGAGGTGGAGGTCCCGACCGCCGTGGAGTGGGCGACGTTCCGCATGTCGCCGGCGAGCGCGGACTACATGAAGGCGGCGATGGCGCGGGTCGGAGCCCTCATCGCGGGCCGCCACCTGTACGACATCACCCACGGCTGGGGAGGCAAGCACCCGATGGGGGTTCCGGTGGTGGTGGTCTCGCACTCGACGCCCGCGGAGGTCCCGGAGGGCTTCACGTTCGTGTCCAGCGTCGAGGAAGCGGTGCGGGTGGCGTCCGACCTGGCGGGTTCGAAGGATGTGGTGATCGCGAGCGCGAAGATCGCGCAGCAGGCCCTGGACGCGGGCCTGCTGGACGCCATCAACGTGGACCAGGTGCCGGTGCTGCTCGGCGAGGGGGTCCGCTGGTTCGAGAACCTGGCAAAGGTCCCGGTGCGCCTGAGCAACCCCACGGTGGTGGAGGGCAATGGGGTGACGCACCTGGCGTACGAGGTGGTGCGCTAGCGGGAGTTGTTGCATAACAGCCCACCAGACGACGCGGGCACGTGCGTCGGTGGGCTGTTAAACAGACTCGTTGGCCGGCGGGGCTTTCGGGACTGCGGTCATCGGCACTGCCTGGGACTGCTCACCAGGCGCGCCAGTCGCCAGCGAGCTGTGTGCCCCCGGCAGGATTCGAACCTGCGACACCCGCTTTATGGGGGAACGTCTGTTGTCGTTGCTGGTCAGCTGCCGATAGGGTACGTGATCTGGCCTGATCGCTTCTGCAAATCAGGATCGCTCGCCCTCGGATGAGGTCATTTGCCGTCGATTGGCGAGGGTAAAGCGTGGGAGGCAGGGGCGTGCAGGCGCTAGCCGAACCAGGTCACGTTGAGCACGTCAACCCGGTCCTGATCCTCAAGGACGAGGTAGGTGAGGAAGCCGTGGCCGTCGGGGAAGTCGAGGTGTCGCATCCACCCGTCGGGCTCGGCTGCGTTGTAGGGCCGGCCGTTCCACGGAGTCAGTTCGAGAACGCTCATCGCCTCGGCGATCATCGGCAGTGCCTCGTCGGGCAGGGCACGGATCTGGTCACGGACGCGCGAGTCTGTCACGATGCGGTAGGCCACGTGTCGGTCAGACGCCCAGCTCAGTCCGGAACTGGCTCCAGTCGACCGCGTCGTCGGGCAACTGCCCGGTACGTCGTGCCTGCTTCGCCTGCGCCAGCATCCTGCGGTGGCCGGCGGGGTCAGCCTGGGTCATCTGCGCGATGCGCCGCCAGCTCGCCAGCGTGTCCTGCAGGGCCTCAAGGCTCAAGGTCTCCGAGGCCAGCTTGAGGGCCTGCTGGTACGCCGCATCGAAGTTGCCGACCTCCTCGGGCAGCAACGCAGCCCGAATCTCCCGGGGCGAGTCGAACCGCCCCCGGTCGGGAGTCGGGCCGTGGTTCGCGGCAGTGGCAGTCACCTACATAGGATACCTGCCACGGCGAGACGTTGAGGCGGAGCGGATCACGACCTGCGAGAAAGACCCCCTTCTGAGGTATGGTCTGAGCGTTCCCGCAGGTCGGTCAAGATCGTTTGTCGTGATCACGCGCTGTCTCGACAGGTTGGCGAACAGCCAGAGTGAGATCCCGGAAGAATGTCGTAATAGTTGGCGAGCCGCCGTTCAAAGGACGTGCCTGCTTTTCCTCGCTCGATCTTGCCAGGGATGATTCTTATGAGTCAGACTCCTCTGGGGGGTGACCGTGCGCGTTCAAGATCTTGCGCAACCGATTCTCCCAGCCGGAAGAATGGACAACACGATCGTAACCGCCGGTATTCAGGTTGAGTAACTCTCCCCGGCTGCGTGTGCTGAGAGATCCCCAGTCTTCGTACATGACATATGCGGCGTTGCCGTACCGAATGTTCTCGAAAACCACGAGATCATCCCGGAACTTGAACCCGAGATACCTCGAAAAACCGCTAGTTCCCACGATAACCGTGCTAACTCCAAGTGTGCGAATCGTGTCGATTCTTTCTTTGACCAGGGTAGCTTCGCGCGAATCCGCCCTTACGCGGAGCTTGCGAAGCACCGCATTGCTGTCCCGATCCCACTCGCCGACCGGTAGGAATTCCCATGTGACGTGTTGGCCACTCATCCATTGGGCGAGTGTGCGATCGGTCGGCAAAATATTGACTGAGCCTACGTTTTCCTGGAGTAGCGACAGGGTGAAGATCAATTCGCGGTCGTTGAAATCTTCTTTTTCGAATACGCGATCCACAGTGAACCCGACGAGTATTTCGTCATCGTCTTGCTCTTCGATTGCAATTTCTATAGGAAGTTGTTGACCGTAGAGCGTCTCTCGCTGCCACACTTCCCGAATTTGTGTGATGGAATGGCTTCCCTTGCCCCAATCGCCGAAGTTTGGTACTTCCATTGTGAAGATCTTCGAGATCTTCGGAAGATCCTTTCGGGGGATCGTTCGGCCAATCTGGTTCCAGCGAGAGTATCTTCCCTGTTCTTTGGGGGGAACAACCGCCGATGGTGCTGAGACGCGACCATCCGTGTCAGCTGCGATGCCGAGATTGCTCCACTTTGGCGATGATAATTCGTCCTTGCGTATCCGGCGAGCGGTGCCGACCAGAAAGGTGCTCTCGTGGTGGTCGCTGATCGCCTTTCGGATGTTGTCTGGAACTTTGCGGAAGCTTCTTCTAGCCATGCTTGTGCGCGTCCTCCCAGTCGGATTTATTAGCTATCGCCGGGGGTGCCTGCTTCGTTACGCTAAACGGTGCTTGGTGGTCATCCCGTCGCCTGATGGCGTCTCGATCACGCCGTGCTGGGGCCGCAACCTGCGTGCTCAACCGCCGGCCGAGCTTGCCAACCTTGCGGCCCCGGCGCGGCGTGATAGCCATCAGATCAGGCGACGGGATGACCACCAAGCGCCCACCCTGCCAGCGCAACCTGGCCTGCATCCCGGTAATCCCGGAGCCTGCCTGCCCGGCGAGGGCATCTTTGTTCTTCCTCTTGCGGCGGCTGCGGGGCCGCCCGGCCTCCGTCGAACCGCCACGCGGGACCGGCGCCAGCCGCATGCCCGCGTCTGGCGGTTCGACAGGATGAGGGCCGGGTCAGCGGCCCCGCAGGGGCCGCCTTGAACAAGTAAGGAAACTTTGAACACGTGAGCTCAAGCCCCTGGCGGCCGCGGCGAGGTTCAGGAGATGATCTGCGGGTGACTGCTTGGGCCACGATCTTGCAGGTTGACCAGTGGGGATTGCGCCTGAGCGGGGGTGCGTCGGCCTCTGAGCTTGCGAGGACTGAGCGCGCCTTGGGCATAGGGCTGCCGCCGCACCTGCGAGAGTTTCTGGCCTTCGCGAACGGGTTTGAGGACTTGAGGGGCCAGTGGCGGCACGCGTGGTCGTGCAAGGTAATCGTTTCCGACAACCTGAGAGCCTGGCAGATGGAGATGCTTGCCGCGAACTTTGATCGGCTTCGGTGATGACGGCGCGAGCACGTGCTTCTGCGTGCACACCGACCTCGAAAACCTGGAGGTTGTTCGGTGGTCCTGGATCGCGCAGGAGGAGAAGAGACCTTTACCGACATGCCCACGTTCTGGCAACGCTGGTACGCCGATTCGCGGCCGTGACGGTCTAGCCGAAGGTGGGGTCGCTCCGCACCGTGAAGGGACCTTGCGCCGTCGTCGGGCTCAATGCCCCGGCTCCGTTCGCGCCCTATCCAGGATGGGTGACGAAGGTGCCGCGGCCGAAGACCACAGTCACCAGCCCTTCGTCCCGCAGAGCCTTGATCGCCCTGGCAGCCGTCGCCTTCGCGACGCCGTAGATCTCGGCCAACTCCGGACCGCCGGGCAGCTTCGCGCCTGCTGGTAGAGCGCCGCTTTCGATGTCATGGCGGATGTCGTTCGCGATCTGCGCCCAGACGTACTCCGGCCCGTGGTGGTCGATCCGGCCGGAACGGTCTCCCCATGACATGCCGTAACGCTATGCACCAGCAAGAGCCCGCATCCTCATAGCGGTACCTGTGGGTTCCTATAGGTACCTAGGGCGCGCTACTCTCGTTCCAGTCGCGGCCAGTCGTTCTCGGTCGCGGACTGACGAAGACGAGATCCACGGGGGACCTATGACCTTCTATGAGGAACTGGAGCCAGACAAGCCGGGCATGCTCTACCAGAAGATGGCCGACCACCTCGCCCAACGCATCAAGCGCGGGGACCTACCGCCGGACACGCGACTGCCTGCGGAACGCCGGCTCGCACAGGAGTACGGCGTCTCGTTGGGCACAGCTCGCCACGCCACCGAGCTGCTCCGTTCCAAGGGGCTTGTGATCACGGTGCCATGCAAGGGGACCTACGTGGCTGGGGCCGGGCGATCTTCCGAACCGTCCGCGGCTCGGTCAACTCTTCTCGCCTTCCGCCCGTAACCTGGACCCGGATCACACGACGGGAGGCTTGATGACGGACACCGCGCCAGCGTTCACCGCCGATTCCACTCGCGCCGTGCTCGACACTGCTTGTCGTGACGCGGGCCTGGACCCGAAGGGCGCAACGCTGATGCGATTGGGCGAGAACGCCCTCTACAAGCTCGCCTCAGCCCCCATCGTGGTGCGGATCGCGCGGACCATGGACTACTGGCCGAACGTGGAAAAGGAGGTCGCGGTAGCACGCTGGCTCGCCGACCAGGGGTTCGCCTCAGGTCGCCTGTCGAGGCCAGCCGATCAACCGCGCGCGGCAGGCGGCCACCCGGTCACGTTCTGGGAGTTCATCCCCGGCGAGGTCGCGATGCCGGACGACGTCGCGCTTCTTGGCCGCGAGCTTCGGGAACTTCACCGGCTGCCGTCTCCTACGACGTTCACGCTGCCACGCACAGACATCCTCGCTCGGATCCGGCCGCGAGTTGCCTCCTCACCCGTCTCGGACGACGACAAACAGTTGCTGCTGGAGCGGTGTGAGGAGCTGGAGAACGAGGTTGCGCGGCTGAGTTTCCCGCTGGACGAGTGCGCAATCCATGGCGACGCTCACATCAAGAACCTGATGATCACCGATTCCGGGCCGCTGCTCATCGACTTCGAGAACTTCTCCTGGGGCCAGCCGGAGTGGGATCTCTCGATGACCGCGACCGAGTACGTCACCGCTGGGTGGTGGACAGACAAGCAGTACCGCGACTTCAGCCGCTCCTACGGCTACGACATCCGAGACTGGGAAGGATTCGCGACCCTTCGCGCCACCCACGAGATCAAGATGACGACGTGGATCATGCAGAACGTCGACCACTCGCCCGAGATCAAGGCGGAGTTCGAAACGCGCATGCGCACCATCCGCACCGGCGAGGCGACCGCTCACTGGCGGCCGTTCTGAACTCCGATCACGCCGCGGCTGGCGGGATGGCGAGCTTCGGGTACCGCGTCCGCAACAGGCCGGTGAAGTTCTGAGTCAGCTCCCGGTCAGCTTTGAGCGCGTGAAGGGCCTTGCAGAAGTCAGAGAGGTATCGCAAGTACCGCATGGACTGCAAGCCGTCTGCGAGCTCAACCGCCTCGGTCGCGAGCGCAACGGCCTCGTGAGGCTCACCGTTGGCGAGAGAGCCTGCAGCGGAGACCATCTGTATGAACGCACGGGTGCGCGGCGGAGTCAGGACCGGATCGATCGCCTGAGCCGTGAAGAGCTTCGTCCTGTTGCCGTCACCGAGGTCTCTGAAGCAGTGCGACGCTTCTCCGGCCAACTCCAGCGCGTCGAAATAGTTGATCCAGTCCGGTTCGCGGGACGGGTCGCGAGTCTCGAAAGCTTGTTCGGCACGGTGCAGCGCGGCAGCGGTCCCGCGTTTGTCGCCGAGACTCGCTAGCGCTCGCGCCTCCATAGCCAAGAACATCGAGGAAACCGCGCTGGTCGCTCTGCCGAGCGTCGCGCTCTGGGCCGCCCTGGCAAAGCTGACAGCATCATTGAACCGGCCCAGGTAGTTCGCCTGGTGCGACAGGCTGGACAACATACGCGCACCCAGCATGTGATCGTCGGCTTCGCGCGCGAGCTTGAGTCCCTGGGTGAAGTACCGCATGGCGACACCGTGCCGGCCCGCATCGTAGGCGCTCCAGCCGAGCAACTGTGCGACCTCTGCTGCGGCGCTGAAGATCTCGCGTCGAACGGGCTCCGGGTGGTGCTTGCGCAGGAGCGGCACGACCTGATCGCGGAAGAACTGGATGAGCATGCGCCGGGTGTGGCCGCCGCCGAACTGGAAGTCCATGTCCATCAGGTGCGCCGTCGTCCGGCGGATGCGCTCGGCGGCTGCGGCCCCACGCAACGGCCCCTCATCCCCGGGGGTGAGCACAACGGGCGCAGAGAACATGTACCCCGTGATGATCTGGGGAGCGACGTCCTCGCGCCATGTCGCGTTGACGACTCGCCGCCGGTCGCTGAGATCCGCATCGGTGAGCTGACGCAGCAGATCGACGGCTTGAGCTGGTTCGGCCTGGTACGCCAACCCGTCGTTTACAAGGGCGTCGTCCTCGGACGCGTCCGCCGCCCCCAGCCCGATGTCTTCCAGGCTCACAGGGCGGCCGAGTTTCGCCGACAGCACCTGCGCGATGACGCGAGGCTTGGGGTCCCTCGGCACCATGCCGTCAAGCCACTTGCGGACGTCGTTGTGGTCGGCGCGCAGTGGCTCCTTCCAGGCGGTTGTCGCCTCGACGATGCGACGGGCAAGCCCCTTGTTGCTCATGCCCGCTTCCTGCATCACTGCTGCTAGACGCCGGTTTGGCTCCCTCTTCCCTGCCGCCATCGTCACCTCCCTGCGACCAGTGAAGCACAAAGAGTTGCGCCTGGTCGCACCCTTGCGCACCTCTCTGCGCTCAAGTGCTCCCCCTTGTGCTCCCGTGCTCCCCCTGTGCTCGCTGCCGTGCTCCCAGCAATCGCCGGTTTCATTTGAGCCATGAAGAACACCGGTCGGACAGAACGGGACCAGGCAGCGGATTCAGCCAGGACGAGGAGGCAGACGCAGCAGGACGCATCCGCACCACCTGAAGAACAACTCCGGCGGATCGCGGCTCGCCTCCGCGCGCTCAACGCCGAACTCGACGAGGTGCGTCAGCGAGTGCTGAACCTGGAGGCGGCCAAGCGCCGAGCGAGCGTCAGCCGGACTGCTCTTCCAGCCGCTCAAGACGCTGAGCCAGGTCGGCCACGGTTGCGTTCAGGGCGTCGATCTGCCGGTGGATGGCAGCGAGGGGGTCGTCATGCAACTCGCCGGGCTGGGTCACGAAGTAGCCGAGGCCGGCAGTGACTTCGGCGTAGCCATCCTCGGCGAGCTGAGTCAGGGCCTTCTGAGCCGTCATCGGCGAAACGCCACGATCGCGAGCAAGTGCGCGCACCGAGGGCAGCTTCTCCCCCGGCTTCAACTCGCCAGCGTCGATCTTGGCCGCGATGGACGCAGCCACTGCCTGGTAGGGGTGCCCCGTCACCTGCTGCGGCTGCTTCATGCATCAACTGTACCGAGACGCCATATGACGCGCTAGTTCACCCGAACGGACCATAGCACTGTCCTAGCACTGTGCTACCTTGGTTCTAGTACGACATATAACGTCACAAGACAGGAGTGGATAGATGAGGAACATCCCCGTGAACCTCGGCGGCTACCGGCTCCGGATCGCCGAGGCCCCGACGATGAAGACACGGAAGGACAAGGACGGCCGCGAGGAGGTCGTCACGGTGGACGGCGTGACCCGCTATGTCGTGTCGCTGTTCGCGAAGTCGGACGGCGCGAAGGGCGAGGAGATCCGGGTGACCCTGGAGACCGACCCCGGCGAGGGGTTCGAGGAGGGTCAGCTGGTCGAGCTGATCGACGCCCGGGTGTCGCCGTACTCCTTCCGCAACGACCGGGGCGAGACGGTTTCGGGCATGGCGTTCGCCGCCATGGGTCTCAAGCCCGCCGCCTGATCGGACCGCGTGTCCGGGTAGCCCTTCCTATTCCTGGTTAGCCGCCCGTTCGAGTCGGGCAAGGGCACTTATCTGCTGTTTGAGAATTACACAGTGGGCCGATCCATGCCAAAATTCGCGCCTTTTGTGGTGGCGCGCCTTGACTCCCGGGATCTACTCCGGGGGTCTTGGGGTTCTACCACAACACTGATTGGGGTACCGAAAATGCGTAACCGAGACTGGATTGACGGTGATTCCTGGCACAGCGACGGCGAGTGCCCGGGCGGGCTGTCCACCTTCGACCCCAACGGACCGCAGCGGAATGCCTGAGGGGAGGAAGGTCATGAGCTTGGAGGTCGATGCGGACCGGATCACGAGCACGGTGACCGAGCATCACGCGGTCAACGGGCCGGAAGGCTGGCTGGTCACCTGGCTCCCCGGACGAAAGTTCGATCGGAACGCGGCAATTACCGCGATGCTGCTGGTTGAGATCTACGTGATTGACCCGCCGCCGAAGAATCCGATGTGGAAACTCGCGGAAAATTGGGAACGGGAGATCTCCGTAAATCGCCAGCACGACTGGCACGGGTAACAACGCAAGGAGGGGAAGAAAGTTGGTAAGCGAGATTCAAAACATCATCGCAGCGGCGACCGCGGCCTACGAGAAGTTCGCGGCAAGTCGACCGGACCAGGAAACGCGGGTGACGGTAGGTAACGCGGTGCG